>NZ_LKEK01000084.1:0-12490 GCF_001466905.1 Pseudomonas sp. ICMP 3272 | reverse complement strand
GCTCTGCGTCGTCAAGAGGACGCGGAGCGTCCAGAACGTCATGCGACGCAGAGCGCCGCACGATAATTGCGATGATCCCACGCTCTGCGTGGTAGCGCTGTTCTGGAAGCTCCGTGTCCGATCCCGAATCACCGATCAACACCCCACACGAGACACCAACGTGAACACACCTGGCACCTATTCTCCCGACACCCCTGTACCCGCCAGCCAGCGGGTATTCGGTGGGCGGGATCTGTTTTCCCTGTGGTTTTCCCTCGGCATCGGTTTGATGGTGCTGCAAACCGGGGCCTTGCTGGCGCCGGGGCTGGGCATGTCCGGCTCGATGCTGGCGATTTTCCTCGGCACGCTGGTGGGCGTTTTACTGCTCGCCAGTGTCGGCGTGATCGGCAGTGACACCGGTTTGTCTTCAATGGCAGCCCTCAAACTCAGCCTGGGCAGCAAAGGCGCATCGCTGCCCGCAGTGTTGAACCTGCTGCAACTGATCGGCTGGGGTTCGTTCGAGATCATCGTCATGCGCGATGCTGCCAGTCTGCTGGGCGATCGGGCTTTTTCGCAGGGCAGTCTGTGGACCAGTCCGCTGCTCTGGACACTGTTTTTCGGAGCGCTGGCCACTCTGCTGGCGATCAGCGGGCCATTGACCTTCGTGCGCCGATTCTTGCGCAAGTGGGGGATCTGGATACTGCTGGCCGCGTGTTCATGGCTGACCTGGAACCTGCTGAGCAAGGCTGATCTGTCAGCGCTGTGGGCGACATCCGGCGACGGTTCGCTGCCGTTTGCTTCGGGGTTCGACATTGCCATCGCCATGCCGCTGTCCTGGCTGCCGCTCATTGCCGACTACTCGCGCTTCGGCCAACGTGCGAAAAGTGTCTTCGGCGGCACGGCTGCAGGCTTTTTCATTGGCAACTTCTGGCTGATGAGTCTGGGCGTTGCCTATACGTTGGCGTTCGCGCCTAGCGGTGAGGTCAATGCCTTGCTGCTGGCACTGGCCGGCGCAGGTCTGGGTATCCCGCTGCTGCTGATTCTGCTGGATGAGACGGAAAATGCGTTCGCCGATATTCATTCGGCGGCGGTATCGAGTGCTTTGCTGTCACGCATCAAGGTCGAGCATTTGGCATTGATCATCGGCGTGATCTGCACGCTGATCGCCTGTCTGGCACCGCTGGCCCAATACCAGAACTTCCTGCTGCTGATCGGCTCGGTGTTTGCGCCGCTGTTCGGTGTGGTGCTGGTCGACCATTTCATCCTGCGTCGTCGCAGTGGTCAGGTAGTAGAGGGCGGTTTGCGCTGGATGAGTCTGCTGGCGTGGCTGGGCGGGCTCAGCACCTATCACCTGCTGGCTGGCTTTTACCCGAATGTCGGTGCAACACTGCCAGCGCTCGTTGTCGCTGGCGTGTTGCAGCTGTTGATCGGCGGTGCAATCAACCGCGACCGGGGAACAGTTCCGGCTTGAGGATGCCATTGAGCTGAGGGTAAGGAATCTTCAGCTCGATGTGGCCCATCGAATACGGCGCGATGGTATCCACCGAGTACTTGAGGATCACCGCGCCGTAGGTCAGCGCGATGTGTGGCGTGCGCTTGAACGGCCAGGTCTTCATGAACTCGCTGTCTTCATTCATCTTGGTCGAGACCAGCCAGCCCTGGTGGGCCAGTTGGGCCTTCTGCCAGAATTCGCTTTCCTTGCCCGGAATGATCATGTCGGCCAGGGTCAGAACTTTCTGCTGCTGACGCGAATAGTTGATGAACGCCCGGCCGGGGTTGCCGTGGGCACCACCGGTATCCAGGTAGCTGGACAGTTCGACAACCACGATACCGTCATGCTGTTCGCGTACCTTGGCTTGCAGATAACTGCTGTTGCGGCCCTGGGCCTGGCTCAGGAACTGCTCCTGATAGGCTTTGATAGACGCAGGCGGCGAGGCGCTGCTGTCAGCAACGGTCAGTTGCAGCAAGGTCTTCTGAACGATGGCGTCCAGTCGCGGCTCATCGGGAAAATGCACAGTATCGATGTTCACCAGCGGGCAGTCCGCCGTGGTGCAGCCTGGCTTGATCAGCTCGGAGGCATCGCGCTGGACTTGCAGCGGTGTGCGCATGTTGGGCGTGAAGAGGCTTTGGCAGGCGCCGAGCAACAGGGCCAGGCAAGCCAGTGAAGTGATCCTCAATAACGACATGTTGATCCTTGGCAGTGTCAGTAAAGGCGGTTGCGTTGTGCGTATGCAGGCTGGTTGGACTGTAAACAACGTCTTCGGTTCGATCATGGCAGATTAGAATTGTTTTAAGTCCCGGCCGTCTACCCTGCATCTTCAAGGGGGCTGCATCTTAACGTCGATGCGCGTTAGGATGGCCCGATGTCAAAAACGGCGGCAAGCGAGAAACCCATGACCCAGACCACACGATCTGCACCAAGCGCTTTTGAAACCATACAGCGTGAAAACTGCTTCAAGGGCTTCTATAGGCTGGACAAGCTGCATGTGCGCCACGAACTGTTCGCAGGTGGCATGAGCAAGGAAATCAGCCGCGAGCTTTTCGTTCGCCACGATGCGGTTTGCGTACTGCCTTACGATGCCAAGCGCGACGAAGTGGTGCTCATCGAGCAGTTTCGCGTGGGGGCCATGGAAAAGACCAGCAACCCGTGGCTGATCGAACTGGTCGCCGGGCTGATCGACAAGGATGAGCAGCCGGAAGAAGTTGCTCATCGCGAGGCAGAGGAGGAAGCTGGACTGGTGTTCCGCTCGCTTTGGCCCATCACCAAATACTTTCCTTCTCCGGGTGGCAGTAATGAGTTTGTTCACTTGTACCTGGGGCAGTGCAGCAGTGAGGGGGCAGGCGGAATTCACGGGCTTGAGTCCGAAGGCGAAGACATCCGGGTCACGGTCTGGTCATTCGATGACGCAATGCAGGCGATGAAAGACGGAACAATCAAAAACGCGTCGACGATCATCGCCTTGCAATGGCTGGCGCTGAATCGTGCGGAGATAAGGGGTTTATGGTCGTGAATCTATTGCGCGAGCGCTACCGTGTCGACCTTGCCGGACTGCAGGCTGCGTGTGAGGCCAACTACGCGCGCCTGATGCGCCTGCTGCCCGACATGCGTAACGAACAGCGCTCACGCCGCGTCGCCGTTACACAGGGTGACCAGATGCTGGGCGTACTGGCCGTCGAGGTATTGCTCGACTGCCCGTACACCACCACCCTGCAAGTCCGCCAGGAACACAGCCTGCCATGGCTGCCGGTGCCGGTGCTCGAGGTTCAGGTATACCACGACGCACGCATGGCCGAAGTCATCGGCGCCGAGCATGCGCGGCGCTTTCGCGGGATCTATCCCTACCCCAACGCCGACATGCACCAGCCGGACGAAAAAGCCCAGCTCAATTTGTTTCTGGGCGAGTGGCTGAGTCATTGCCTGGCGTGTGGGCATGAGTTTGAGGCAGTGCGTTAACCCCTCTTCAATTGTTATCGCGCTACTGCTCCTTGGCTTCGCCCTGTATTTCTCCCACACCGGATTGACCGACAAGTGACGTCAGCTGACAGTGCGCAGGCTCCAGTCTTGTAGGGGGGTTCTGAAAATCCCCCGGCAACTTGGATTTGAAACCACATGCCTTACATTCGACCTGAATTTATTTGCAGGTATAACGAATGAGTGACTTAGGCACCCCACGATGTCTGTTAGCGTGCTTCTCGGGAATCACCCTCAGCCTTCTCAGTTATCTCGAACTGATAACCCTGACAGGCAGCGCTCTGCGTTGGGAACACTTTCTATATACGGCCATTACCGGAGTGGTCATCGGTATTCTGTCTTTGAGGCTCATGCCGTGGATCGTTCATCTGGCTGGACTGGCAGGAATGATTCTTGGCGTTGTCCTGGAGCTTTTGTTGGCGGGATATCTCTGGCCTGGAATGCCTTATGAGCGGGTGCTGAGCTATCTCTTGGGTGCGGGACTGGCGGGCATGGTGTCGACCGGACTTATTGCTTCAATTGTGCTCAAGCGCCGAGCGAATCAGCAAATGTGACCAAATGCTCGTTTGCGCTCACATTCCCGGTTTACCCGCCCGCTGCCACATCACATAATCGCGCTGAATCCTCTCTGGGAGACGGTCTTGCCAAGCGCAGCCCCTTCATCGTCAGTTTTGCTGGTGCAGATATCCGACAGCCACCTGTTCGCCGAGGCGGATGGGGCGTTGCTGGGCATGAGCACGCGGAACAGTCTGGAAAAAGTCGTTGATCTGGTCCTAGCCGAGCAGCCACATATTGATCTTGTGGTGGCCAGCGGGGATATCTCCCAGGATGGCAGCGTCGAGTCTTACGAAGCGTTTCGCCGGATAAGTACGCAGATCGCCGCGCCCGCGCGCTGGTTTGCCGGTAATCATGATGAGTTGCCGCAGATGGAGCATGTGGCACAGGCTGAAGGGCTGCTTGATCCGATCATCAACATCGGCCAGTGGCGGGTGACGCTGCTGGATTCGGCAGTGCCCGGTTCGGTGCCGGGGTTTCTGGCCGCTGGGCAATTGCAGTTGCTGGAGCAGTCATTGAGCGAAGCGCCTGACCGGCATCATCTGGTCTGCCTGCACCACCACCCGGTGGCCATCGGCTGTGAATGGATGGCACCCATCGGCTTGCGCAATGCCGATGCGTTGTTTGCGGTGCTGGATCGATTCCCGCAGGTTCGGGCCGTATTGTGGGGGCATGTGCATCAGGAGTTTGACCAGATGCGTAACGGCGTGCGCCTGCTGGCGTCGCCTTCGACCTGCATTCAGTTCGCGCCGGGCAGTGCCGATTTCAAGGTGGACACCACGGCGCCGGGTTATCGCTGGTTGCGTCTGCATTACGACGGACGGCTGGAAACCGCTGTTTCCAGAGTGGTCGGCATGGAATTCGAAGTCGATTACGGCGGCACCGGCTACTGAATGAGCGGGCGGACACGTTTCCAGTGAGGTGTTGTAGCGTAAGTCCCTGTAAACTACACGGCTTTGCCTTGCACTCGGGAGCGACAGCGTGACGAGCGACACACCTTCATTGCTATACATTCATGGCTTGAACAGCTCGGCCCTGTCGAGAAAGGCCTGTCAGTTGGCCGCGCTGATGAAGTCGTTGGGTCTGGCTGATCGTCTGCAAGTCCCTGAACTGCATCACCATCCGCGTCAGGCTATGGGGCAGCTTGAAACCGCTATAAAGGAGCTGGGACGGCCATTACTGGTCGGCAGCTCGCTCGGCGGCTACTATGCGACTCATTTGGCGCAGCAGCATGGCCTCAAGGCGGTGCTGATCAACCCGGCAGTCAACCCGCATCAGCTGTTTGACGGGTTTCTCGGCGTGCAGCAGAACCTGTACACCGGCGAGCAGTGGCAGTTGACCGAAGACCATATTCAGGCGCTGGCCGAGCTGGAGGTTCCTGCTCCCCAGGACCCGCAGCAGTTTCAGGTGTGGTTGCAAACCGGTGACGAGACCCTTGATTATCGCCGCGCCGAGAAGTTTTACCGGGCCTGTGCGTTGCGCATTCAGGCGGGTGGCGATCACAGTTTTCAGGGTTTTGCCGAGCAAATGCCCGCGTTGTTGAGCTTTGCCGGGTTTGCCCCCGATCTGCTGCAGCAGATCGACCTGTCGGCGCTATAGGCGATTGATGCCCGGCCTGCTGAATGCAAGAACATTGAACCCCCGAAACTCCATGAAAGATTGATAACGAGAACCCATGGCCAATCCCAGCGCTAGCTCTTATAACGCAGACGCCATCGAAGTCCTCTCGGGCCTCGATCCGGTTCGCAAACGTCCGGGCATGTACACCGACACCTCGCGGCCCAACCACCTGGCTCAGGAAGTCATCGACAACAGTGTCGACGAAGCTCTGGCTGGTCACGCGCGCTCGGTACAGGTCATCCTTCATGCCGACAACTCGCTTGAGGTGTCCGACGACGGCCGCGGCATGCCGGTGGACATTCACCCGGAAGAAGGTGTGTCCGGCGTCGAGCTGATCCTCACCAAGCTGCATGCGGGTGGCAAGTTCTCCAACAAGAACTACCAGTTCTCCGGCGGCCTGCACGGCGTAGGGATTTCCGTGGTCAACGCGCTTTCCACTCAGGTTCGGGTGCGGGTCAAGCGCGATGGCAACGAATACGAAATGACCTTCGCTGACGGCTATAAGGCCACCGAGCTGGCGGTTATCGGCACTGTCGGCAAGCGCAATACCGGGACCAGCGTCTATTTCGCGCCCGATCCGAAGTATTTCGATACCCCCAAGTTCTCGGTCAGCCGCCTCAAGCACGTGCTCAAGGCCAAGGCGGTTCTGTGCCCGGGCCTGCTGGTCAGCTTTGAAGACAAGTCCACTAACGAAAAAGTCGAGTGGCATTACGAAGACGGCTTGCGCTCGTATCTGCAGGATTCGGTCAGCGACTTCCTGCGACTGCCGGACGAACCGTTCTGCGGCAGCTTCGCTGGTAACAAGGAAGCGGTCGACTGGGCGTTGCTCTGGCTGCCCGAAGGTGGCGACAGCGTTCAGGAAAGCTACGTCAACCTGATCCCCACGGCGCAGGGCGGCACCCATGTGAACGGCTTGCGCCAGGGCTTGCTGGATGCGATGCGCGAGTTCTGCGAGTTCCGCAACCTGTTGCCGCGGGGCGTCAAGCTGGCACCGGAAGACGTCTGGGAGCGAATTGCCTTCGTCCTTTCGATGAAAATGCAGGAACCGCAGTTTTCCGGGCAGACCAAAGAGAGGCTGTCTTCCCGCGAAGCGGCGGCGTTCGTTTCCGGCGTGGTCAAGGACGCTTTCAGTCTGTGGCTCAATACCCACTCGGAGCTGGGCCTGCAACTGGCTGACCTGGCGATCAACAACGCCGGTCGTCGCCTCAAGGCCAGCAAGAAGGTCGAACGCAAGCGCATTACCCAAGGCCCCGCACTGCCGGGCAAGCTGGCTGACTGTGCCGGACAGGACCCGGCGCGCTCCGAGCTGTTTCTGGTCGAAGGTGATTCCGCCGGCGGTTCGGCCAAGCAGGCACGGGACAAGGAATTCCAGGCCATCCTGCCCCTGCGCGGCAAGATTCTGAACACCTGGGAAGTTGATGGCGGCGAAGTGCTCGCCAGCCAGGAAGTGCACAACATCGCGGTTGCCATCGGGGTTGATCCGGGCGCGGCGGATATCAGCCAGTTGCGTTACGGCAAGATCTGCATTCTCGCCGACGCCGACTCGGATGGTCTGCACATCGCCACCTTGCTGTGTGCGTTGTTCGTCCAGCACTTCCGCCCGCTGGTCGACGCCGGGCATGTGTATGTGGCCATGCCGCCGCTGTACCGGATCGACCTTGGCAAGGAAATCTACTACGCGCTGGACGAAAGCGAGCGCGACGGAATTCTCGACCGTCTGGTGGCTGAAAAGAAACGGGGCAAACCACAGGTCACCCGATTCAAGGGCCTGGGTGAAATGAACCCGCCGCAACTGCGCGAAACCACCATGGACCCGAACACGCGGCGTCTGGTGCAGCTCACGCTGGATGATTTCGCTGCCACGTCGGAAATGATGGACATGTTGCTGGCGAAGAAGCGTGCAGGTGATCGCAAGTCCTGGCTTGAATCGAAGGGCAACCTCGCCGAGGTCCTGACTTGATACGAGCCTGGCTCGCCGCCCTGACCCTGGTTGCCGCGCCGGTTTTCGCCGCGCCGCTTGAGGTCCTGAAACTGCAATCCGAGCACCCGGTAGACGACATGGTCGGCGGCAATCTGTCGGGTCTGGCCATGTGCAATGGCCAGTTGTGGACCGTTTCCGACCGTGACGACAATGTGCTGTACAGCCTCGATGTGTCGCAAAACACATGGAAGGCAGAAGCACACCGCATTGACGCACCTGCGCCGCACAGCTATCTGCCGCTCAAGCTGCGTTCGCTGGCAGGCCTTTCCGCGTTGGTGCGTGGTGGTGATCTGGATTTCGAAGGCGTGAGTTGTGATGCAGCCGGTAACCGTTATCTGGTCAGCGAGGCCTATGGCACGGTGCTCAAGGTTCCGGTCAGTGGTGCACCGTTCTGGCTGGACTTGCCGCAGGCACTGATAGAACAGGCGCGCGGCCAGGGCATGTTGCAACACTTCAATGCGATTTTCGAAGGGATTGCCGTGAACGCCTCTGGCGACCGCATCTGGCTGGCCGCCGAGCGCGAGAAGCGCGGGCTGCTGGCTGTGCAGCGCGACAAGGAACAATGGAGCTGCGGGCAAAGCTGCGTGCTGCTGTCCGAAGACGGTAAAGACCTGCTGCCCGCAGAACAGGGGCACAAGACCGTGTCTACGGACTTTTCCGATCTGTCGCTCTACAACGGCAAGCTGTTCACGCTCGAACGTGCGGCCTATCGCATCTGTCGGCGTGGGCTTGAGACCGGGCAGATCGAACGTTGCTGGTCGTTCGCCAAGGAAGCGATGGTGCCTTCGCGTCGTTATGATCAGCCCTACGGCCTGACCGAG
Organism: Pseudomonas sp. ICMP 3272; assembly: GCF_001466905.1. Classification (NCBI taxonomy): domain Bacteria; kingdom Pseudomonadati; phylum Pseudomonadota; class Gammaproteobacteria; order Pseudomonadales; family Pseudomonadaceae; genus Pseudomonas; species Pseudomonas sp. ICMP 3272. The sequence goes on along the minus strand of NZ_LKEK01000084.1, from coordinate 4,062 downwards.
GCGCTGGTCGTGGACGAGAAGGGCGCGTGGATCGGCATCGACAATAACTTCGGTGCGCGCGCCGATGGTGAAAAACGCCCGATTGTCTGGCGGTTCGCTGCGCCTGAAGCGGGCTGGAGCGCCGGTCAGTGAGCCAGCCCGCGAATCAACCGCAACCCGGCAAGCGCGCTGGCAAGATATTAATGATCGTGGCCTGGGCTGCTGGCCTGTTTCTGGCGACGCGCTTTTTCGGCAGTTGGGAAGACAAGCAGCAGAACCCTAATACGGTGGTTGCTTCGCAACACGGTGACGGATACATCGAAGTGCAACTGGCGGGTAATCGTCATGGGCACTTTGTCAGTACCGGCCAGATCAACGGCCGGACGGTAGAGTTCATGATCGACACCGGGGCGACCGACGTGGCTGTACCCGGTGATATGGCTGACAGCCTGGGCCTGAAACGCGGCTTTGCGGTCACAGTCAGCACGGCCAATGGCAACAGCCAGGGTTTTCGGACCACGCTCGACCGCTTGCAACTGGGCGATATTGTCCTGACCAATGTGCGTGCTCTGGTAGCACCCGGTCTGGACGGTGAGCAGGTGCTGCTGGGCATGAGCGCCATGAAACAACTTGAATTCACACAGCGTGGCGGCAACTTGCTGCTGCGCCAGTCAACGAAATAATGAGGCCCGCATGAGCGACTCCCTTGACCTCAGCCTGGATGGTGTAGAACGCCGATCACTGGCTGACTTCACCGAACAGGCCTACCTCAACTACTCCATGTACGTGATCATGGACCGTGCCTTGCCGCATATCGGGGACGGCCTGAAGCCTGTTCAGCGGCGCATCATCTACGCGATGAGCGAACTGGGCCTTGGGGCTGACGCCAAGCACAAGAAATCGGCGCGTACCGTCGGCGACGTACTCGGTAAATTCCACCCGCACGGCGACTCGGCCTGCTACGAAGCGATGGTGCTGATGGCTCAGCCATTCAGCTACCGCTACACGCTGGTGGACGGGCAGGGTAACTGGGGTGCGCCGGATGATCCCAAATCCTTCGCGGCCATGCGTTACACCGAGGCGCGTCTGTCGCGCTATTCCGAAGTCCTGCTCAGTGAACTGGGCCAGGGCACGGCTGACTGGGTGCCGAACTTTGACGGCACACTGGACGAACCGGCCGTGCTGCCGGCGCGTTTGCCGAATATCCTGCTCAATGGCACCACCGGCATTGCCGTCGGTATGGCCACCGACGTGCCGCCGCACAACCTGCGCGAAGTCGCAAGCGCCTGCGTTCATCTGCTGGACGACCCCAAGGCCACGGTTCCGGAACTGTGCGAGCACATTCTGGGGCCGGACTATCCGACCGAAGCGGAAATCATCACGCCGCGTGCCGACCTGCTGAAAATCTACGAGACCGGGCGCGGTTCGGTGCGCATGCGGGCCGTGTACCGCATTGAAGATGGCGACATTGTCGTGACTTCACTGCCGCATCAGGTATCCGGTGCCAAGGTGCTGGAGCAGATCGCCGCGCAGATGCAGGCCAAGAAGCTGCCGATGGTTGCCGACCTGCGTGACGAGTCTGACCACGAAAACCCTTGTCGTATCGTGATCATTCCGCGCTCCAACCGGGTTGAGCTGGACGAGTTGATGCAGCATCTGTTCGCGACCACCGAGCTGGAATCCAGCTATCGGGTGAACATCAACATCATCGGTCTGGACGGCAAGCCGCAGCTCAAGAACCTCAAGACACTGCTCGGCGAATGGCTGACGTTCCGCATCGGTACTGTGCGGCGTCGTCTGCAGTTTCGTCTGGACAAGGTCGAGCATCGTCTGCACCTGTTGGACGGTTTGCTCACGGCTTACCTGAACCTGGATGAAGTGATTCACATCATCCGCACCGCCGAACATCCCAAGGCGGAGCTGATTGCACGCTTTGGCCTGTCGGAAATCCAGGCAGACTACATCCTCGATACCCGTCTGCGTCAGTTGGCGCGTCTGGAAGAGATGAAGCTGCGCAGCGAGCAGGAAGCCCTGCGCAAAGAGCAGGCCAAGCTTCTGGCGCTGCTGGGCAGTGAGTCCAAGTTGCGCAAGCTGGTCCGTGCCGAACTGATCGCCGACGCCGAAACCTATGGCGATGATCGCCGCTCGCCGATTGTTGCCCGTGCCGAAGCCAAGGCGCTGTCTGAAAACGAATTGATGCCCACCGAGCCGGTAACTGTCGTGCTCTCGGAAAAAGGCTGGGTGCGTTGCGCCAAAGGCCACGATATCGATGCCACCGGGCTTTCCTACAAGGCAGGGGATGGTTTCAAGACGTCGTCCATCGGCCGCTCGAATCAGTTCGCCGTGTTCATCGACTCGACCGGGCGCAGCTATTCGGTGGCTGCACACACCCTGCCATCTGCACGAGGCCAGGGCGAGCCGTTGACCGGCAAGCTGCAACCGCCACCGGGTGCGACGTTCGAGTGCGTATTGATGCCTGAAGATGACGCGCTGTATGTGATCGCTTCGGATGCCGGTTATGGGTTTGTCGTCAAAGGCGAAGACCTGCAGGCCAAGAACAAGGCGGGCAAGGCGTTGCTGAGCTTGCCGAACGGGGCAAAAGTCATCTTGCCTCGGCCGGTGCCCGACCGTGAGCAGAACTGGCTGGCAGCGGTGACCACTGAAGGCCGTCTGCTGGTGTTCAAGATCAGCGATTTGCCGCAGTTGGGCAAAGGCAAAGGCAACAAGATCATCGGTATTCCGGGTGAGCGGGTAGCCAGCCGAGAAGAATATGTGACCGATCTGGCGGTGATCGCGCAGGGCGCGACGCTGGTTCTCCAGGCGGGCAAGCGAACGCTGTCGCTTAAACCTGAAGACCTTGAACATTACAAGGGGGAACGCGGCCGACGTGGCAATAAATTGCCAAGAGGCTTCCAGCGCGTAGACGCGTTATTGGTGGAAAATAGCTGAAAACATTGATCTGGCACCAGCGTTCTTCGTTTTGCCATGAAGTACGATGCATAATCGCTGGAGTCATGATGCATATTCACGGATGATATGGGGTCTTGGGGTGCATGCGTGGCTCAGTGCCTGCATGGGTCTTGAAAGTACTTATACTGTGGCCTGCCTCGGGGCGGCCACCTGGATGGGATGATGAATTTTCTACGCCTTCCCCTGATCCTGCTGATGACTGGCGTTTTGGGTCTGGCTGGTTGCAGTGTGCGCCAGCCGACCGCGCTTTATCAGCTCGATAGCGGTGAGCCTGGTCAGCCGAAACAGAGTAGTGGTCTGGCAGTATTGCTGGGTCCTGTTTCGGTGGCCGACTATCTGCAACGCGAAACCCTGCTGCAACGCCAGCCTGACGGCACCTTGACCGCATCGCCTGACGGGCGCTGGGCGGGCAATCTGTCTTCCGACATCGACCAGCTGCTTTTGCGCCAGCTGGCCTGGAAGCTGGACAGCCAGCGTGTCGTCATGGCGCCTGCGGTTGCCAACTTCACACCGGACGTTCAGGTCGTACTGTCGATCACCCGTCTGGACTCCGGTGCCAAACAGCCTGCCGTTCTGGATGCGCAATGGCGTCTTCTGGACCGTAAAGGCCATGTTCGTGACAGTCGACTGGTCCACCTGGAACAGGTCCATGCCGGCAGCTCCGCCGACCAGGTCAAGGCCCAGGGCATGCTGTTGCAACGCCTGGCCGATCAGGTCAGCACTGCGATCAAGCCGATTTCCTGGCAGCCGATCGAAGAACCGAAAAAGCCCCCGGTTGCCAAGGCCAAAGAGCCTGACAAACCAAGAATTCCAATGGCCTCGCCCATACGCACCGACCTTGAAGTGTTCCGCTTCTAGGATTGGTCCAACAAAAAGCCCGCAGCGATGCGGGCTTTTTGTTGGACGCGAATCCTCGCTTCTCACACCTCGACATTCCTGACGCTTTGCACGGTCAGGATAGGACGCAGAGCGTCCAGAACGGCATGCCCACGCGGAGCATGGGCACGATAGTGATCTTGCGAACACCTATCGTTCCAAATGCTCCAGTGCGGTCAGGATCGGACGCAGAGCGTCCAGAACGGCATGCCCACGCGGAGCATGGGCACGATGGTG
>NZ_LKEK01000083.1:0-14650 GCF_001466905.1 Pseudomonas sp. ICMP 3272 | reverse complement strand
TCGAAACGGGTTGTAAACCGGGCAGCGCCGGACCATGGCTTGCCCCGTTTCTGACCTCCCGGCCTGTGGCTTCGATCAACTGGTACAACGTGTCGTAACGGTAACGGCTGATCGGTTCGATAAGCTGGTTGTCGCAATACCGGTCTGGTTGGGACGCATCGGTGACGAGCAGGATATTGCCCACCGGGTCATAGCTGTAATCGAGTTGCTGCAGCAACGTGCCGTCAGCAGAGGTCGCGCTCAGCCCGGTCAGCCTGCCGTCCTGCTGATCATAGGAATAAAGGCTGGCGACGCCATTGCCTGCTGTTTCCTGTTCAACCTGATTGAAGGCGTTGTAGTGAATGGCACTGACCAGTGTCTGCGAGTGCGTGCTGCCGTTCAGCGTCAGATCTGTGCTGTTCGACTGTCCGGCTACGTTATAAGCGGAGAGTTGGGTATTACCCTTGGCGTCGGTCTGCACAAGCGCTTCGCCCTGTGCGTTGAACGCCCAACGGGTCTGTAGTCCGACCGGCTCCAGCAGCGCATCGCGATCACGCTCGGCCGGTAGCCAGTCCGGTCCTTCGGCGACGAGCAGGAAATGTCGTGTATCGCTGAGTACCGAGCCATTCAGGCTGTAATCCTGCAGCAAGCGCGAGCCCGCCGTATCGTCATGGCGAATCAATTGATTGCATTGGTTGTGTGCCGCTGCATCTGCCTGGCCGTAGGTGAACCGCTCCACGCACCGATGCTGTTCGATGATCCTCGTCGGGCGTAGCAGCTGGTCGTACTCGAGCTGCCGCTCGGTGCCACGACCGTCCCAGCCGCCCAAAACCTGGCCCGCCTCGCCGAATAACATCAGTCGCCAGCCGGCATCGACACTCTCGGTGGCCAACGCGTTGCCGCCAAGGCTGTAGACAGTGCTCCGGTTGGCGTTGGCGAGGCGTGGATCAGTGGCGGCAATCATCCTGCCTGCCGGGTCGAAACGCTGCCTGGTAACTCTGATTGCTGCCGCTTGCGTGGCTTCGGCTCGATGTAAAAGGACTTGGCGCACGACCAGCCCACGAACCTCGGAAACGATCAATTCCGGCGTACGTGCATTTACCGCGCTACTGACCATGCCCGGCCGCCTTTCTTGCTGCCAGCACTTCCTCGGCCGTATCGTTTTCGTCCTCACTGATGGTGTACCAGACACGATAGGTCTGCCGGCGCATCCAGCCTTTGGCGGTAATGGTGATGGTCGGACGCCCCAGCGGGTCGTAGAACTGTTTGTCGACGATGTTTTGTGAGCGTATCGATGCGTCGTTCACATACCGATGACTGTTGGCGAAATATGGCCGGTAAACCCGCACTGCCAGGCCTTTATTGTTGTATTCCACCCGTTCACTGACACGCCAGCGCGGCGATGCATGGACAATTTTCGGTTGACCGTCGACCAGTTCGAGATTGCCCCAGTTATCGACAGAATAGGCGTCGCCGTCTTCCACTTTTTGGCGGGTTTGCAGGGTGCGACCGAAGCCGTCTATCGACGCCATGCTGATGCGGATTTGTGCGTCCTTATCTTCCGGGTAGCGGTCTGCAACCAAGGCAGCGGTTGCCAGCGGGATGTGAACCAGCCCCAGCGCCGTATTGCCATCGTAATAGAGCGCGCTGGCTTGTCTGTCCAGAGCGTATTCGGGTTGCAGCGCTATCTCGCTGGCCGAAGCCCAGTAATGTACGGTGCGATTGAGTGGAGGAAAGCCGACCGCCTCACCCAGTTCCGTGCCGTAAAAGCTGGTTGTCCATACCCTGCCGAAGGCGTCGTAATCGGCTTCCCGACTGTTTTGATTGGGGTCGATGATTCGTCTTGGTTGCAGCACACGATAATCATATTCAGCAGTGGTGACGCAGCCTGCCGGGTCGGTGATGCGAGTTGCGAACAGATCGTAGGCGTCGTATTCGACGAGACTCCAGCCATGACTGCGTGTAGGCCTGAACGTAGTGGGGTGAAAGAAGTGCTCTGGACCGGCGTAAATGGCAAAGCCGCGTTTTACCGACCACAGGTTCAAGCTGTCCGTCGGCAGAAAACTCGGCATTTGCTGATAGCCGATCTCGACGAGTTTTTTGGCCAGAGTGGCGCTGTCCATGACTCGCTCGTAGGCGCTCAGTGCGTGATCATCCAGTTCAGCCGTTTCAACGGCGTCAGCCAGCGCCTCAAAGGTCGCCTCGCCATCGCTGCAACCGATATAGCGTTGCACTGACAGGCTGGTGAGCGTACGTGGCAACGCTGCGAATGGACCGGACGGATCGACGAATTGCTCGTAGCTGATCTGCGCAGGCGTCAAGGCGCTTGCCGGAATGAGCATGGCATCGCCGCGTGTGCGGTAAGGCAGCCCCAGACGCCAGCTCTGCGGGCTGTCCAGGTGAATGGCTTCGGCGCGCATTTCATTCACGTAAAACTGTTGCTGGGCCTCGTCGTGTGATGCTTCCCACCATTGTTGCTGGTGAGGGTCCGCAAAGGGTGGTGCGTCCCCCGGTTTCTTGCGCCGCGCACAGTTGAAGCTGGCTGAGTGGAGCGTCGAACCGTAGCGGTCCCACGCCAGATTCAGGCTGTGTTCGCACATCGGATCGTCCAGTTCGTCGGCCTCGTAACGATAGGTGATGACTTCCAGACTGAGCGGCAGCATCGACGCGTAGGGTCGATGCGTGCTCAGTGCTTGCAGTTGGCGAACCAGATAGCGGTTTGATCGGGTCGAGTACAGCACTGTGGTTTTTTGACTGGCATCGAGCCCGAGGACTTCGTTGCGCAGTACAGAGCCGCTCAGCGCTCGTGCCATTTCCTGCAAGGTCGCGTCATCTGCGTCTGTGACGGGCAAATCGGTTCCGGTTGTTGGGTCGAGTCGGGACAACACATGCTCGCCGGGCAAGCGAGCAGCGAGGTCGCTGCGGTCATAGTCGGTGCAGGGTCTGGCAGGGTAGCGTCCTGTGTGGAACCAGGTCTTGTTCAATACCGGAGCGGTAAAATCCTCCTGATTCTGCGACGCCGTTTCGGTGTCGGTCTGCAGGAGCAGGCCGAAGCCGCGAAATTCACGTTCCCGAGGGTCATAGAAACCCTGCCGATAGCGGAACAGCTGGGTGAGCGTATTGCCAGTGACATTGTCCTGCATGGTTTGCCTGACAACCACATGAACCGGGAACGGCAATTCCGAGACAGCAACGCTGCCAGCGGCCCGCAGCTCGTTTTTTTCGTCCAGCCATTCCTGCGCCGAACTGCGATAGCTGACTTCTCCGGCAGCACCGAGGTTGTTGTCCGAGGCCTTCAGCAAATAAGGTTTGCGGACCGTGCCTGCCCGGTCGGCCGCGTAATAAAGGCTCCAGTGCCGGGGCGTCATGTGCGGTACGGTGAGTATCAGGCTAGAGAAACCCAGGCCCAGCAGGTCGACCGCACTGAACTGGCAGAGCCGGTCATAACGCACACCCTCCGGCCACAGCTGATCGAAGGCCGCAGCCAGGCCGTTCCCGCCCTGGTTCATGAAGACCTGAAAGCAATCGGTTTGCAGGTACAGCACGTCACTGGCACCTGAGCCATCCAGGTCGGCCAGCCGTACCCTGCTGGAATCGAAGCTTTCGTAGGTGTAAGGCAGGCTGGCGAAGAGCTGCCCTTTGCCGAATTGGCCACGCCCCAGGTTCGGCCAGACGCGGATTTCGTTGTGCCGGATCCGGATCAGGTGTTGTTGCCCTGTGCCCAGCAGGTCGCTGAACGCTACCAGTTCAGTGGGACTGTCGCTGAGCAATGGCAGGCGATCCTCGTCGTGAGGAATGTCCATTGCTGCGGCGAACCCATCGGCTCGACGGTTGGCATACAGGCGAACGCTGCGTGGGCCGATCAGGGCCAGATCGGACAGCCCGTCGCCGACCAGATCCGCCATCTGGCCTTGCGGGTGGAAAAACTCTGCAGGAAAAGCCGAGAACGTTGCGTAGTTCGACCAGCTTCGGTCAGGGTTGAGCGTGAAGAATCCGGCCATTCCCGGCTGGGCGACTACCCAGTCCAGCCGCCCGTCGCCAGTCAGATCTGTGAGGGTCTGACGAACCGGTGTGGCTGAATCAGCCGTCGGTATGCGGGGTAGCAATTCACAGGCTCCGTAGGCAACGGCGTCCGCTGAGCCAGCGGTATCACGGATCGGTTCGCGATATAGCCATGCCTTGTCGTCTCGATACAGAATGCCGGGCAAGCCGTCGCCGTAGAGGTCAACCAACTGGTATTGCTGGCCGTCATTCAGGCCGGCCATGGGCTCCAGCGGCGTATAGATGCCCCACTCAAGAGTGAAGTCGGTGTATTGAAACTGCACAGGGGGTTGTTGATCGACTCGCCGCCAGTCAGTGCCATCCCAGGCTTCTGAATGCGCCGCGCTCAGCAGGCTGTAGCCGAGCGCTGTCTGAAGGTGCTCCAGCAGCAGCCGTCGGTTCAGCAGCGGTGCTTCTCCGAGCTCGTTCGGGAAGTGATGGAACATCAGAACCTGCCGACACAGGCGCAGATTACCCAGCTCAAAACCATAGGCGAAACTTGAATGCGGATCACTGCGCACGGGCCAGGTAAATTGCTCGTCATATTCGGGGGGCGGGTCACTGCGGGTGTCGCGCTGGTCATAGTCGAATATCAGGTCGAAGTGCCACAGCAAACTATCCAGCGAACCTTCTTCCCACAGGTAAAGCACAGGATGTGCCTTGGCATTGCCGTAGCGAACCCTGCTCAGGTAGCGCTGGGCGCGGAAGTTTCTCGGGTGATTCTCTGGCAGGCCCTGATGGTCTTCGGGCTTGTATTCATAGAGGATGTGCTCGCCGACGGCATTCATGCTTTCATCCAGCAACCATTCGGCAACCCGGTTCATGTCTGCCGGGTCGGCAATACGCGACGAGGTCTTCCTGCCATAGAGGTTCAGGCTGCCGTCGGCGTCGTGAATCAGCCAGAAGCCGGGATCTGTGTTGTCCACGCGCCAATGCTCAATGCGCGCAAAGGCCCCTTCGACTCTGTTGAAGTAACGCACCACCTGATAAGTCGCCGTCAAATCATGACCGTTGTAGCTGCTGACCTGAGTCGAGACAAGCGCGCCGCTGTCGTCGCGTTCCGGCAGGCAGACATCGCCTGCGGGGCCGAAAATAAGATCATCGTCGTTGTAGCCCGGTACGCCCTTGCTGGCACGACGCGCGACTTTACCGATGTTCAGGTTCCAGCCAAGCCCGAACACGCCGTTACCAGAGGTGCTTTGATAACTCAGCGACAGGGCTGGCGCGTAGCCGCGTCCAAGGCTGATAGGCAGAGTGATTTCCAGTGACGCCGCGCCACTGGTACCCACGGATCCCCAGCCCTTGCCGATGCTTTGAATCGCGCCACCGCCTTTGGGTAATGACGGAGTGGCAACAGTCGGTTGCAGGGACGGCGGCGATTGATTCTGCGATTGCGATTGAGCTTCCATGGCCCTTGCTCCCTGTCGGTTAACGACTTTTCGCCGTGTAGCGCATGTGCACGATGATGTCAGTGATCGAGTCGATCATGTCGCGCTGCGATGCGGGGTTGGAAAAGCTCAGGGCCCAGCGAGAGATCGCACCGGTGCCCTCAAATGGCAGATAGCGCTCATCGTCAAAGTTGAAAACGAACAGTCCGTCATCGTCCACGCCGGTGGACAAGGCGATCTGCTGGCTGGCGCGCATGTTTTCCTTGAGCACCCCGTCAGCCTGAGCGTCCATCTGTACTGCGCTGTACGACTGGGTCAGCGTGGCGCGGATATCTTGATACGGCCCGACCGTGACCGGCAACGAAACGCTGATACGTTTGATGCGGCGCAGGTAGTGGTCCGGGTAATCCTCGTCAAGCATGGCTCGAGTGATTTCGAACTCGGCAATCCCTTTTTCCGCCAGGCGTTTGACCACTGCATCCCAGCCGTGATTCATCCCGGCATCATCCCCCTCGGTTATCGGCAGCTGGTGTACCGAAACCGTCTTGACGATCTCCATTTTGCGTTCGTTGCGGGTCACGTAAGCGGCATCCATGCGTAGCAGATTCAGTTTCAGGGCCTCGCCAGCAGTCAGGCCCCGCCAGGCATCCTTCCAGGCCGCGGGCTGGATGAAGGAGGCCGAGTAGTCGGCAATTTCATACTGCCAGCAGGCTTGCGTCGCCAGGCACAGTGAGAACGTGGCGTCATAGGCCTGGTAGTAGAAGGTCGAGAACTGCCCATTGAGCCATTGATACAGCTGGCTGTTGGTGAAGCGCTTGTTGAGAAATGCATAGACGGTCTCGGCCTGCTTTTTAGCATCCTCAGCCTGACGCAACTGTAACGCTGTGGCGCGGGTCTGGGCGTCGTGAACGGCGAGTTGCAGAGTGATCTGTTCGGACTCAAGCAGTGCCTGATCCCGTGCGTGTTCCCATTCCTGAAGACGACGACGGAAGCCCTCCGTACGCTCAAGCGCGTAGCCGATGGATGCAGAAAGTGTGGCCCTTGCTTGCGCGGCAATGGCGACCATCTCCGGCACACCTTCCAGACGAAAACCGCCGACAGCTCCACCCGCCGCAGCGCCGACAGCCATGCCGCCTGTAGCCCCGGCATGAAAACCTGCGTGGTTGGGCACTACCTTAAGGGCCGATGCTGCAGCATTAGCGGTTGATCCGACACCTTCGGCAACCCTTGCCGCAAGCTGCGCGCTGGCCGCTGCGACTTCGCCGGGGCTGACGTTCTCTTCCGCCAGTTGCGCGTAAAAACGGGTTCTTGCATCAACCACCGCCTTGCTGGCTTCCAGTGCCTTGCGTGTCTGAACTTCGATTTTCTGTGCTTCGAGCTGCAGATCGATAGCGTACTGGGCGAACTCCCAGACTTGCTGCTGTTGCAGCTCCATAAGCTGCCCTTGTTCCTTACGCTCGATGACCGACAGCAGCGTGAAGCCGAACTGGGTCAAGGTCTCGACGGCGGCGCTGGCTTTGGCAAACATGACCGGGTAGCGATAGTGCGGCGTTTCCTGCGCCAGCAGGCTGCCCGCACCGCCTTCGGTTGCGCCACTGGCATAGGCTGCGAGCAAGGCCCGTGGGTCCAGTGGCGCTGCAAACAGCGGTAACGACAAAGGCTTGCCGTCCAGGGTCAGGTTGTGGCGCAGGTTGTACAGACGCGTCTCAAGCATGTCCCAGTATTTGACCAGTTCTGAATTGATCGGAAGGATAAAATGTTCGTTGTCCTCTTCGGCCAGTGTCGGGTCGCTGCCGAAGGTGCTCAGGCGAAGGGGAGGCGGGCTGAATTTGACCGTTGCCTTGCCGTCTTTGGCGGTGGCGCTGGTACGTACCTGTTGTTCCTGCTTGACGAACTGCTGCTCGAAAGCTCGTAGCCCCGGGCTTGTAGATGCTGCAAGATCGCCCAGTGCAATGGGCGTCCACTGGCTGGTCAGTTTCATATCCGGGCGCGGCCCCAGCAGATCGAGAATACGCACGTACCAGAGCTTGGCCTCGCCGAGGCTGTCGGGGGTCAGTTGCCGGTAGGCCATGTCGCCCCGGTCAATCAGGTTCTTGATGTAATGGAAATACACCGCTTTCTGGTAGCGCACCGGATCGCTGGCGGCGATGCCATCCGGGTCAATGGGCGAGCGCAGAAAGTAATCCGGGTCTGGCTCTTCCACCAATGGCCGCACGTTCCAGTAAGCAGGTGCATTGCCGATCTTCTTGCGACCCGGATCGAAGATGAAACCGAGCCAGCGTTCTGCATCGGAGAAGCGCTGTTCCAGATTGAGTCGATGAGAAATCATGAACGGCAGGTGCAGAAACAGTTCCCAGAAGTACAGACCGTTGGCACCTTTGAAGTCCATCAGGTCAGGGATGTTGTCCTCATCGATAGGCGGCTCCTGCAACTGTTGGGTGTCCCAGGACAATAACGCTTCAAGTGCGATGTTGGCCTTGTTGATCAGCTCGCGGGCGAACAGGGTGTTCATGCGGATAGGGTCACGTTTATCGGTCGAGTCGTCGCTGAACAGGATGCTTGAGCTCGAGAAATCAATGTATTCCGCGATGCCTAAAAGCTGATCGACGCGCTTGCTGATTTTTGGCGCTATGGGATCTGTCCCGTCACTGGCTGCGAAGGCAAGTTCGATTTCTGTGGATTTAAGTGCATTACCGATAGTGTCGCCTGATGTGGCGTCCAATACGGCCACACCGTGCGTAATGTAGAAATTCTTTTTTTCTGGAACGAAAGCTGTGTCTTTCAGGTAGGGCAGCAACGTGGTTTTGTCGAATGGAAGAGTGACAGTATAAAGCGCGGGCGCACTTACACGCTCGGCAGGGGAACCGATTTCAAGATCGAGTTGGTTGTTGGAATAGGGGCTGCTCATGCTGGAAGGGTATCTGACGGCTTGCCGGTGAATGACTTTTTGCTCTCGAGTACCTTCGAGTGTAACAAGCGGCCCTGCCACAATGGCTGTTCCTGAAAAAACGGCAGAGCCACTTCTAGGTGACGCTGTTTTGTTTAGCTCTTCTGCAATGGCTGCATTTATATAACCTCCGCTAAGGCTGATGGGGGCGGAGTTCGATGCAGGGGCGTAAAAGAGAAAGTTATTAAAGTCATGGTTTGATAGAAAATTTTTAAGTTCTGGGGCAGCGGCCCCATTGACATCTGATAGGCTGAATATGCCAAGGGCTTCAGTGGCTATAATCAGGCTTGTGGAAAATATTGAGTCGTCCAAGAGCGCCCAATGATGTTCGTCGTAGGGTTTTGCATATAGGTCGAGGAGTACATATTTGTCCAGGAGCCAGTAAGTAATTCGCATGTGTAAGCTGGGGGCGTGAGTGGCGTCTATATCGGATGTGATATGTGTCGTTATTGTGATAGTCGAGCTTTTTTCGTCAACGACCGGGGCGGCAATTAATTGCATTTCACCTATTTTTTTTTGCAGGTTGTTGTAGTTCCAAGCGGGGTCGTCGGCATGGGCGGATTGTGTTTTAACCTTCAGTACCGTTATTACCACTCTCCAGGTAAACTGAAAATTCTCCTTATTTTTAAGTGCAAATGCCCAGCACGTTTTTCGCACTCTTGGTTGCTGAAGTTCTGGGTCATCATCATAGGCCATCGCTTCAACATGATTGTCCACGGGGAACGCTTGCCGCTTATTGAAATTTTTGTCGATAAATGCGGTGTGAAGGAACGTGTAGGTTGAACTCGATCCGTCAGCATCACCCTCAACCAGCGTCTCTCCCGCATACATGGCGATAAATAACGACTCCGGTGATGCAGAGACATCGTAAATAGCAATAGTGTTCAGGTCTCTTTCCAGATTGACTGGCTTATCTGCACGGGTGAATGCATTGGGTGTGGTCACGTCCATATAGATTTGCGGCGCGCTCCAGGAATCGTCATATTTCTTGTAGGAAATATTGAGTACCAGCCGCACGTTCGGTGTGATCACAGTGACAGGTGCTATGGACAGCGGTGGATTGACAGGGAAGCCGCCATTTGTATCGGGTGCTATCGTGCCGACAGGCAGCGTAACTTCCACCTCCTCGGTAACATGAATCAAGTCCACCCAAGCCACAAACAGTCGATTGTTGAAATATACCGGGCGGATGGTTCTTTCCAGTGTATTGGCATTGATACCGATCTCGGCCCGGTTCCAGTCCGACCAGGCGCCTGGCGTGGGATTATCGTATTTCGGCCCTTCAGTCCCTTCTTTGTAGGCGCGCTCATTCATGTCTACGGTGCGCCAGTAGTAAATATTCTCGGCTCGCGACTTGCCGATAAAGTAATATTTGCCTTCTGCAAATCGGTCACTGTCGATGTAACCATTGATAATGGTCAGGTTGGCGACCTCTTCAAAACTGGCAAGGTAGGACTTCACTGCTTCCTGGGTGGTGTCAATATTGATCCTGTTTTGATTGATGTCGTTTTCAAGTTGCGCGAAGTAGCTGGACTTTTTCAGCCGTAGTGCCGGAGAAATATAGATTTCCGGGTACAGCGCCAATTGCATATTGGCGGCCCAGATCGGGTATTGACTGCTGCGGTCGCGCCATTCGACAAACCGTGCCTCGGTAGGCAGCAGGGTGTCGTAGCCCGGCTCCATGCCCAGCAAGGTGCCATTGATGAGTTGTTGCAGGCTGCTGATTGCTGATGCGACATGGCTGGTCTGGACCTCATTGCCGACCTGATTGTCGAGCAGGAAAAACTCATACAGGTCATTGGCCGTTTTCAAACGCTGGTCCAGGCCCAGGCGACTGAGCAGTGGAGAGTTGGGTACAACTTCACTCAGGTAATAAGCCACCAGCGCATCACGAAAGGATTCGTTGATCCGGCTTTCCACGGTATTGGACATGATCAGGCCTCCATGGCATTGAACAGGTTAAGTGCAGATCAACGGTTGCCGGATATAACGGCTTCGCCTGTGGACTTCCACTGCGTGGCAGGACTGGTCACTGTCAGGTCCGTGGCCAACAGTAATTGTCCAGCCGAGAGCCCTGTGAGTTCACTGGCGCTGTGCATTCGGTTCAGCCAGTCCACCTCGTGCATGGAAGACGCGATTTCATCTGAAGCAGTGAGTAATACAGTCGCCGCCAGCACTTCGGACGACGTCCAGTGTGTGAGTGCTGCCAGCAGCGCAGCACAGTGCGCCTTGTCCTTTGAACCGCCATTCGCTTGTTTGAAATAATCGAGCAAAGCGTCTTCCGGGTGACCACTCTGGTCACGCCAGTTGCGATAGCGGTCCAGCAGGTACAGGCTGCTCAAAGAGAGAGGAAGCGGGCTGTCAAAACCTGTATGCAACCAGTGCGGGTTGATCAGAAACGTGCGCAGTGCCTGGGCACTCAGTCCTAACTGCTGATTAACTTCTGCATGGCGCATCAGTTCCGTCAGCTTTACTTCGGTGCCCTCCATGAGCGAGCCGAGAAACACGTCCACGCTACTGCCTGACCAGCGCAGTACCGGTTCGCAACGATCAAGTGGCAAACCCGCGACGGTTTGCATCAGACCTTCCATCAGGCGATGCTGGGTCAGGTAGCCGTTGAAGACGAACACTTCAAGTTTTGCGGCAAGTTCGCTCTTCAGCGAATCGCCAAGTCTAATAGAGGTGAGTTGTGTAAGGATTGCCTGACGGATACTGACAGCAGGCTCTTCATCCAACGGTTGGGCTACTACCAGCCCGTGTGAGTCGATCAGCGGCGCTATTACAGCCCACCATTCGATCACCGAGCCCTCGTCGTCATAGGTTGGAAGGTTCAGTGACGCAAGTTGTTGGTCAGTCAGTGCAACTGCAAGAGCGTCATCGGTCAACTGTTCAAGCTGACCGGCCAGCTCCTGCGATGTCGCTGGTTCGGTCATATCCACGCCCAATTGACGGCGCAGTGTGGCAACGTTCTGACCATAAGCCTTGAGCCAGGTAACGGCCCAGTCCAGTTGCATCAGGATATCGAGCACGTCGGGTTCGGCATCGCTGTCTGTCTCGGCCGGAGCGCTTCCCAGTCTGCCTTTCACAATGTTTGCCCGGTAAGGTTCACCGCCCAGCAGGTCGATCAGTGCCCGGCTATCCTGGACTGTCAGGCCGAACATCGAAGCAATACGGGTCTGGCGATACAGCGAAGAAACCATACTCAATTTGAGTTTGAAATCGGTACTTGTGCCTTCAAGCAGATCGCGAGTATCAACGACCAGCAGCCACAAGCCTTCCTGCGTACTGGATAAATGCAGGGCGGCGCTTAACTGCGCGCGAGCCTTGATATGCTCGCTACTTTCGTTATCCAGATAAAGGGGTGATCCGTTTAAAAACAACGGGGTGTCGAACAGGATCGGGTTGTTGAATACCCGGTCGAACAGAGGTAAGCGACCATCGCTTGCCTCGCCAGCCATGCAATGAACAAAACTGGCAAACTCTTCGGGCGTGAGGTTGTAATGTTTGCTCAAGTAACGGTAGACGCCCAGCGCGCGCAGTGTGTTTGCAGTCAGGACTCCCGGAGAGTTCGCATCACCTTCCGAACGAATGACCGCGATGATCAACGTATCCAGCGTTGTAAAAGGAATGTTCATCCAGCGTTGCAAACGAATCATGCGTTGCAGGCGGTCGAAGCGGTCCACGCTGGTGTTGGTCAGGCGTACGACACCATCGGCTTCCTTGAGCAGTTCCATTGCTGGCTCGACGGCTGGGCCATTGACGTATTCAGCACCGAATCGAGTCCCGATTGCAGCCGGGCTTTCATCGGGTGACGGCGTTGCGTCGGCGGTTTGCCCGGCCGACTGGATATTGGCTGAGCGGTAAGGGGTGTGACTGCCTGTGGCAAGAAGGGCTTCTACTGCGTCACTGTCGAGATCCGTTTTTGCCATGAAGATATCGAGGGTATTGAGCTGATTGCTGGCGCCGTCCACGTAAACAATGTTGTATTTTGTGTTGAAGAAACGGTTGATCGCCTCCGGCTCGGCTGCCACTGCAGGTTCAAGCGCGATTGCCTGTTGTTCAGGGCCTAAACCGCTCATCAGGGCCTGTGCGACGGCGCTGGATTGCTGCACTTTTCCAAAGTCATCAGTCGGCGTTGAAGTCGTCGGAACCTCAAGGCTGATGTGATAACTCAGCTCGCCCAGCGTCGGCTTTTTGCCTGCCAGCCCCAGCGTTATCTGTTGAAAGTGAAAGTTGTAAGGGAACATGAACGGATGCTGTTTTTCAGCGACCAGTTGGTAAAGAGACTTGTCCTTGTCCTCCGCCACGGTGTCCACGTAAGCCTCTATAGCTTTGCCCAACACCTGGTTGACTATCTGCAGCGTAGGAACCGGCGTGAACGTGCTTTGCTGATCGACAATCAGGTCTTTTAGGTCTGGGCGTCGTTCATCAAGCTTGATTCGGCTGGAATCGACAGAGCTGCCTTCCAGTTCTTCCAGCGCAAAACGATACAAGGATGTCAGGTATGCAACGGGCGAGTCCTTGGCCTCTATTGCTCCCACTTTGCAAAACAGATCCCAGTTCTCCTTGAACAGATTGGGGAAACTAGGACCGATCTCTACCAACGAGCGTACGCCCGAGCGCCGTGTCAGTTTCTGCGTACGGCCAGACGACACCAGTTGGTTGCGATAAAGCCGTACGATCTGCGTCGCATAACAGCGGGCATTTTCATAAGCAAGCGCCGCATTGGCGTCGCTGATTCGCGAGATATCACGGACAAAGGCTGACTTGGAGCGCCGCACGATATCGAAGACCGATTGAATGTTCAGCGTCGCGAGAGCGTCAGTGAAAGACAACTTGCCGTCCGTCCACTCGTGGGCGACCGCATCGGTTTTGGCTAGATTGTTCAGCAAGGAAAGGGGAGGTTTTGTCATGTTCGGCGCCTCATTAATCATGGCTCAAGCGTTGTTCAAAAGGCGGTCGTCGTCTACCTGATACAAATGACAGCTATTGCGCGAGAAGGGTTAAATATCCATAAAAAGCAATGCGTTATCTGCGATTCGTTTGCTTATGCCTTTTGGTAACAAGCCGGCTTTCGATAATCAATTTCGCTATTTCCATGGGTGCACAAACGGTGCTGATCGTTGTTGTGCTATAGCGAATAGCTGGGTTATCAAACATTCATGGATGAAAGCGATGAACTCGATTGTGCATAGCAATACGCCAATACTGGCGATCATTGACCCACGTGCGCTGGCTGTGCGTAACGTGCAGTTCTGTAGAAGTGTGGCCGGGCAGCTTCTTGACGCGCGGGTGACGCACCAGCGCTTTGACTGGTCAGGGCGACCGGTTGTGGGTCGTGATCCCCGTTTGTTCAGTCGTTCGGAAATCGAAGCCGGTATCCCGGCAAATCTGGTGGTCAGGTTTAGTCTGTCTGGAGCGGTTTTGCTGAACGAAAGCGTCGATTCGGGTTGGCGAATGAACCTGATTGGCGATGCGGGGCAGTTGCTTGAAAGCCGGGACGGGCGAGGCACGCTACGATGCATCGAATACGACCACTCGCTGCGTCCTTTATCAGTTACAGAGCAAGGACATGTTGTCGAGTGCCTGGGCTATGGAGCTGCGGACGTCGCTGAGCATAATCAATGTAATCAGCTGATTCGCCATGACGATACGGCAGGCTCGTGCTTGCTTGCGGACTATGGTCTGTCGGGTGGAGTTTTGAGTGAGAAACGGTATTTTCTGCAGTCGCCTGACAGCCCGGACTGGCCACTTGCCGAGCCTGATCGTGATGCACTGCTGGAGCCCGTCGGTTTGCAGACACGCTGGGCTTTCAACGCGCAGGGCGAAGTGTTGGTGCAGACTGATGCCAACGATAATTTCCATCGTTTCAGTCACGATTTGGCAGGGCAACTGCACGCTGTTGAACTGACCCTGGCCAATACCGAACAGCCGCAAACGCTGGTCAGTGCAATTCGCTACGACGCGTTCAGTCAGGTAGAGCAGGAGACGGCCGGTAATGGCGTCGTCAGTCATTATTCCTATGATCAACAGGACGGTCGGCTGACTCAACTCAGCGCGGTATCTGCTGATGGCTCTGTGTTGCAAAGGCTGAATTACAGCTATGACCCGGTGGGCAATGTTTTGCTCATCAACGATACTTCTCAGCCCGATCAATATTGCGACAACCAGCTTGTCGAACCGATCAGCCGTTACTGTTACGACACGTTGTACCAGTTGATCGAAGCCACAGGCCGGGAGGTCAGAAACGGGGCAAGCCATGGTCCGGCGCTGCCCGGTTTACAACCCGTTTCGA
>NZ_LKEK01000082.1:0-19617 GCF_001466905.1 Pseudomonas sp. ICMP 3272 | reverse complement strand
TATTCAGGAGAGGACGCAGAGCGTCCGGAACGGCATACCCACGCGGAGCATGGGCACGATGGTGTTCTCCGGGCCTCACTCCTCACGCTACCGCACGCTGGTGTTCTCCGGACCTCGTACTCCCGTTGCCACGAGGAACCTGGCGCTTACTCCAGATGCTCCGGCTTCACCGGGTCGCCTGACTTGGCGTGGAGTTTGTCGCGAATGTCCGCGAACATTCGGTCGTAGTCCTTGTGCTGGGCGATGGGCAGTGCGGCCGAGTTGGGCAAGCCGTGCCTTATCGCGATGCGACTGGCGTCATGGGCGAAGTTGAAGGCGAGGTCACGGGGCAGCTGGAACTGCTCTTCGAACGGCTTGCCGTTGATTTCGCCCTGCATGGTGAAGTGCATGGACGTGCCTTGCTTGGGATCTTCCTCCACGTTGTAGCGCAAGTGGATGTCATAGCTGATATCCGATGGCTGCAGCGCCACGTGGGTGAGGTGCAGATGGCCTGGCTCGTACATGAAGTGACTCCATCAAGTGGTGAGTGTGCTCAGTCTGACACTCCTCGCGACCGGACGGTTCAGCCTCGTGCAGAGTACCGCTCGCATCATGCCTGCACTCAACGATCGATCTTGTCCGGTTCCGGCCTCGACCATATCCACAGATTACCCAGCGCCATACCGGTAAGAGCCAGGTACAGCCACCAGGCGTGGCCGATCAGGCTCAACATCACCACGGCGCAGACCAGCATGCTGATGGTGGCGCTGATCTTTGCCTTGCGGGCGACCAGTCTGCCGTTGCGCCAGTTGTGCAGAATCGGCCCGAACACACGATGGTTTTCCAGCCAGGCATTCAGACGCGGCGAGCTGCGTGTCGCCGCCCAGGCCGCCAGCAGAATGAACTCGGTGGTTGGCAAGCCGGGAATGAAGATCGCGACAATGCCGATGCCGAGGGCGACATAGGCGAGGATGCCGTATAACAGGCGCGAGAGTTTTGAGCCGGGTGGTTTGTACGTCATGGTCTCTACAGGCAGGTTCGGGGAGCCCGGCCAGCTTAACAGCACCGGGCGCTTTTTCATGCCTGTGCCATGTCTGCAACCGGGACATCGGCGTAGGCGTGTTGCAACAGGACATTGAAGCGCTCGAATGCGGCAATGGCACCTCGATCAAGTGCTGCTTCCTGCTCGGCGGTCAGCGACAGCTCGTCAAGCGTCCTGACAAAGGTCTTCCAGCCTGCTGCGCGGCCTCCGGCAGGCTCGCTCAGATGCCGGGCGCCAAAGCTGTGGCTCAGGTTCAAGGCTTCGGCACGTTTGATCAGGAATGCAGCACCCAGCTTGGAGCCTTCGGAGACAAATAGCCAGCCGAGCGCTTCTGCGGTGCTCGGCGCTTGTACTGCGCCAGCCACCGGCAGGGGAAGGTCCATGTTCAGGTCGGCAAGATCCGCCCCGGCCTGTTCGGCGCGGCAGCGGGCCGGCAGGTCGTTGATGATCGCCTCCAGCGCAGGCTCGTTGTACAGGCTTTGCAGTTCCGTCTGAAAAAGGTATTGAGCAACCACGAAGCGTGCGTAGCTGGCCAGGGTTTCAAACGGCGCGTGGGCCTTGACCGCCTTGTCGAGTTGCTCGTGCGGCGCGTGGGTGATCTGGCTCAGGCGTTGCGAACGCAGGGTCGGTCGGTTCTGATCAAGAGTCATCGAGTTCTTCCTTGCTGAAAAAGGCTTGCTGAAAAAGGGGCTTGTTGAATAGACGAATAGCCACACCCGAAAGCGTAAAAAAGCCTGCCGCCGATGTGCCCGGCGACCGGCTTTACGCTACTTTCGGGTTCAGATATCCCACACCACGTTGACGCTGAAGTTGCGTCCTGGCTGGGTCAGGCGATCCAGATTGGCGGGCGCAGTCACGCCTGCTTCGCCCACGCCGTCGTAGCCGCGCACATCGTCCCAGCGCCAGTATTTCTTGTCGGTCAGGTTGTACAGGCCTGCATTGACGGTCACATCGTCGCTGACCTTGTAGTAGCCGCTCAGGTCCAGAATGCCGTAGCCCGGGGTCTTGAATTGACTGGAGGTGCCGTCCGGCGTGTGGAAATTGCTGTCATCCACGCGATTCTTGCGCTTGACCAGCGTCCAGCTCAGCAGGCCGCCGTAGTCATTCTGGTCATAGCCCAGGCCGATCACACCGGTCAGCGGGTTGACGCTGTTGATTGGCTCGCCTGTATCGTCGTTGCGGCCCTGCACGTAGGCAACCGATGCCTGGCTGTACAGGCCGTTTGGCGCACCGATACTGTCGAGATTGATACGCCCTTTGAATTCCGCGCCCTTCATGGTTGCGTGCTTGATGTTGTTGGACTGGAAAGTGAGTTCGCTGTAACCGGGGGTGATGGCGTCCTCGTTGATGAAGTCACGGTATTTGTTGTAGAACACCGCGATGTCAAACGAGCCGGATTCGAAGCGACCGCGTAAACCGGTTTCATAGCTTTTGCTGGTTTCCGGCTCCAGATTCGGATTGGGCTCAACCACGTAGCCTGCCGTCGGGTTTTCGAAGCGTCCATAAAGTGACTTGGCCGACGGTGTGCGGAAACCTTCGGCATACTGGCCGTACCAGGTGTAGACGTCGCTGAGTGCATAAGTCACACCGAACTTGGGCGACAAGCGATGCCATGTCCGCGTTTCGTCGTTGCCCTGACCGGGGTCGGCGAGGCTGACCGACCTGAGAAATTCTGGCGTGAACTTCGGGTCGAGTGTGGTGTGGTCATAACGCACGCCGGGCATGAAGGTCCAGTCGTTCCAGCTGATCTGATCCTGGGCGAACAGCGCATAGCTGGTGATGGTCGGGTCCGGGAAATCGCTCGTCGCGGCCAGACGGTCGCTCGGGCTGTCTGCACCGACCACGCGGCAGGAGCCGAATACGCGTGCACAGGTCCCGCTGCCGCTGCGCAGCCCGGTGACTTTCTGCTGCTTTACCGTCGTACCGTAGGTCAGCACATGGTCCGTGCTGGCGATAGAGAATGCCTTGTCCAGTTGGGCATCGAATACCCACTGCTTTTCCTGATAGTGCGTGTCGCGATCACGAATGACATCTCGGGAGAACGGAAAGTACCGCTCCCGGGTGCTTTGATCAGTCTTTGCGGTCTGGTAATTCAGGCTCCATTTGAGGTTGTCGACCAGCAGGCTGTCGACGGCGAAGCTGTTTTCGACCCCGAAGCGCTCGCGGGTGATGGTGTCGTTACCCTCGCGCGATTGATACATGCCCAGCCCGCTGCCGTTGGTGAACGGCCCGCCGACTGCGCTTTTCAGGTTGCTGTCGCGGTCGTCCTTGTACTTTTCGTAGGCCAGAGCCAGACGCGAACCGTCGGTATAATTCCAGCCCAGCTTGGCCAGCACGTTGGTGCTGCGCGCATCCTCAGGGTTGGCTTCGGTGCGGCTCAGGCCTGTGCCACCTGTTTCGCCATAGGATTCGGTCTCATGACCATTGCGCTGGCTCACGTGCAGCAAGCCGTCAAACTCGCCCTGACGGCCTGCGAAAGTGGCCGAGTTCAACCAGCTTTCGTCTGCCGAGCTGTAACCGGTCTTGAGGCGTGCGCCGACATCCTTGCCGGGCTTGATGATGTCATCCGGGTCCAGCGTGTAATAACTGACCACCCCACCAATTGCGCTGCTGCCGTACAGGGCCGAGGCCGGACCGCGGAGGATTTCCACACGCTTGACGATCTCCGGGTCGACATAGTTGCGATGGGTCTGCGCATAAGGACCGGTGAAAAAGCTGTCGGGGACTTCCACGCCATCGACCTGAGTCAGTATCCGGTTGCCGTCAATGCCGCGGATGTTATAGCCGGTTGTGCCTGCGCGCTGGCCTGCGCCGCCCACCGAAACCCCCGGCTCGTAGCGCACCAGATCACGGATGGTGTTGACGTTGCTGCGGTCCAGTTCTTCACGGGAATGCACGCTGACGGTGCTTGGTACCGTGGCGACATCCTGTGCCTGACGCGTGGCGCTGACGGTGATCTGATCGAGGGCCAAGACGCCGGCGGTTGCGGTGCGCCTTTCCAGCACTACATTGTTGTTGCCCAGATTGCGATAGCTCAGCGAGCTGCCGGCCAGCAGGGTGTCCAGCGCCTGCGCAGGTCTCAGGTTGCCGCGGGCACCCTGGGAGGTGACGTTTTGCGCGAGATCCGATGACACGCCCACCTGCCAGCCGGTGATGCGGCTGAATTCATTGAGTGCCGACACCAGCGATTGCTGACCAATCGAGAAGTTGTAGGTGCCTGCCGAACGTGCCGCCTGGGTGCTTTCACTGGCAGCACTGGCGTTGACCGTCTGTAGACTGGCGCCCAGCACTGCAAGTGTCAGCAGAGATAGCGTGAGCCGTACGCATGGTTGGGCGGCAGGCGTGAACGTGGATGACATCGGTAGCGCTCCCTGGGGTGTTGCTCGTTATAGTGTTTACAAACCGTTTAAAAATGAGAATCAGTTGCATTGGCTATAACTAGACGAACGGGCAGTCGCTATCGAGTAAAAAAACTTTGCTTCAGTTGAGAATCACCAGCGCGGGCATTTCGTGAAGGCTTGCCGAGGTGATCTGTGCCAGCGACCGCACCACGTCGAGCGGGTTGTCCAGGCGATAGTTTCCGGTCACCGCCACACGATCCAGTTGCGGGTTGGTGCTGATGATCCAGCCGGGATAGTAACGACGCAGCTCGGTCAGCACTTCGCTCAGCGGGCGGTTATCGAAGATCAGTCGACCCTGCACCCAGGCGAAATCCCTGAGCGGGTCAAGCTTTTCACGATGCCCGAAGCCAGCAGGCCCCACGCGAACGCTTTCTCCGGCCCCCAGGCTGACGCTGGAGTCGCCGCGTGTGGCACGCACGTCGACAGCGCCGCGCTGCACTTGCACCTGGGCAACGCCGTTCAGATAACGCACGGAAAATTCGGTGCTGTTGGCACTCATGCGCACCGGTCCGGCTTCGATTTCCAGTGGCACGCCCGCTCTGGAACTGACATCGAAGAATGCCTCGCCTTGCAGCAGGCGAGCAGAGCGCTGTTGTTCACCTATCTGACTGGAGAACGCCGAGTCGGTGTTGAGCAGCACTTTCGAGCCGTCTGCCAGTTCCAGGCGCTGGCGCTCACCCACTATGGTCAGGTGATCGGCCTGCAGGCGCAGCGGCAGATTGCTGAAACTGAACAGCCCCAGCAGCAACACCGCTGCAGTGGCCAGAGGTTTCCATTGCGCACGGACACGCTGCCACGCCGATGGCTTACGGGGTTGCGCGATGCTTTCGGCGGCGTGCTGAACCGGCTGTGAATTCCAGAGTGTCCGGGCCTTATCGAAGGCGCGTGCGTGTTCCGGATCGGCGTTCAGCCATTCCTGAAAACGGGCAAGCCGGGTGGCGTCTGCGCCTTCCAGTTCGACCAGCCAGGTCAGTGCCTGATCCATTGCAGCATTGCTCAACACGTCCTGCGCAATCGCGTGCGGGCGTTCGGTTCTCGGGGCCACGGTGTTCCTCGGCAATCCTGAAACTGTATCGATTAGAGTCTGGCAGCGTGCGGCAGGGTTCAGGGCGGGTCAAGTCTTGAAAGGACGCCTACGCAGATGGCCATGATCAGCTTCAGTTCTTTCTGGACGGTACTGGCCGAGACCTGCAGTTGCTCGGCGATTTCCAGATAACTGCGGCCATCGAGGCGGCTGAGGGTAAAGATTTTCTGCTGGCGCGGGCTCAACGTACTCAGGCTGGCACTCAGGTTTTCAAGCAGGCGCTTGGCATGCGCTGCGTCTTCAGGCGAGCCCATCTGGGCTACGACGCTTTCGAGCCGGGCAGGTGAGACGTCTTCGAGCATGGTCCGGCCATGAATACGCCGCGCACGCAAATGATCCAGCGCCAGGTTGCGGGCGGTCTGAAAGACGAAGGGTTCAAGGTGGTCGACGGGGTGTTCGGTCAATGCACGGCTGACGCGCAGCCAGGTTTCCTGAAGCAGGTCTTCGGCAGCGTTCTGGTTGCCGACCATGCGTTGCAGGGTGCGTAGCAGAACCGGCCGCTGGGCCAGAAAGACATCGTTGAAGCGTGACTGCGACACAGAGAGGCCCGACCAGAGATGTGAGCAAATGATAATGCTTCTCATCTTTTGGTCGGGTCAAGCCTGCATCTGTAAATAATTATCTTACGGTGTTGCTCACTACGACGCTGAATTTACTCGGCGTTGTGCAGTGCCAGGCAGTTGTCGAGCATGCGGTTGGAGAACGCCCATTCGTTGTCGTACCACGACAGTACCTTGAGCAACTTGCCACTGACCTTGGTGTGATTGGCGTCGAAAATCGACGACAACGGGTTGTGATTGAAGTCGTGGGAAACCAGTGGCAGGGCGTTGTAGCCCAGCACCTTGGAATGCTGGCTGGCTTCTTTCATCAGCGCGTTGACTTCTTCGGCGGTGGTTTCACGCTTAAGGGTCACGGTCAGGTCGACCAGCGAAACGTTGATGACCGGTACGCGTACCGCCATGCCGGTGAGTTTGCCTGCCAGCTCCGGCAGTACCAGGCCCACTGCTTCGGCAGCGCCGGTCTTGCTCGGGATCATCGACTGCGTCGCCGAGCGGGCGCGGTACGGATCGGTGTGATAGACATCGATCAGGTTCTGGTCGTTGGTGTAGGCATGGATGGTGGTCATCAGGCCATTTTCGATCCCCAGTTCACGGTGCAGTACCTGGGCGACCGGGGCCAGGCAATTGGTGGTGCAGGATGCACTGGAGATGATCTGGTGCGACTGACGCAGCGTGTCGTGGTTGACACCATAGACGATGGTGGCATCGGCACCGCTGGCAGGGGCGGAGATAATGACCTTGCGGGCACCGGCAGTGAGGTGCGCGGCGGCCTTGTCACGGCTGGTGAACAGGCCGGTGCACTCGAACACTACATCGATGTCCTGCGACTTCCACGGCAGCTCGGCCGGATTGCGAATGGCACTGACCGAAATACGGTCACCATTGACGGTCAGGCTATCCTTGTCGCACTCGACCGTGCCGCTGAAAGGGCCGTGTACGGTGTCGAAGCGCAGCAGGTGTGCGTTCATTTCGCTGTCGCCAAGATCGTTGATGGCGACGACCTGCAGGTCCTGACGGTAGCCTTGGGTATACAGTGCGCGTAGGACGTTGCGGCCGATGCGGCCAAAACCGTTGATTGCGATACGAAGAGTCATACAGCCGTCCTTCTGAATTTGTTGTTGGAATTACAAGATTATTCTCATAGAAATAGAAAACAAGCCTTTTTAGTGGCAATATTTTGTTTTATCTACAACTACAAGCCTGAAAGGCCCTCCCGGTTGATCGAGATCAGGGTTCTGCTCCCCGCCCGTCACTGCTCGAAAACCGGAACCGTCTTTACGGGTGACCTTAGACGTTAGCCTGGAGTTCATCACATGCATCCCCGCGTCCTTGAAGTAACCGAGCGACTCATCGCCCGCAGTCGCGATACCCGTCAGCGCTACCTTCAATTGATTCGCGGCGCAGCGAGCGATGGCCCGATGCGCGGCAAGCTTCAATGTGCCAACTTTGCTCACGGCGTCGCTGCCTGCGGGCCGGAAGACAAGCAAAGCCTGCGTCTGATGAACGCCGCCAACGTGGCAATCGTCTCCTCCTACAACGAGATGCTCTCGGCGCATCAACCCTACGAACACTTTCCTGCCCAGATCAAACAGGCTTTACGTGACATTGGTTCGGTCGGTCAGTTTGCCGGCGGCGTGCCTGCCATGTGCGATGGCGTGACTCAGGGTGAGCCGGGTATGGAGCTGGCCATTGCCAGTCGCGAAGTGATTGCCATGTCCACGGCAGTTGCGTTGTCACACAATATGTTCGACGCCGCCATGATGCTGGGCATCTGCGACAAGATCGTCCCTGGTTTGATGATGGGCGCACTGCGTTTTGGTCATCTGCCGACCATCTTCGTGCCGGGCGGACCGATGGTTTCAGGTATCTCCAACAAGGAAAAAGCCGACGTACGGCAGCGTTACGCGGAAGGCAAGGCCAGCCGTGAAGAGTTGCTCGACTCGGAAATGAAGTCCTATCACGGTCCGGGAACCTGCACCTTCTACGGCACTGCCAACACCAACCAGCTGCTGATGGAAGTCATGGGCATGCACCTTCCCGGTGCCTCGTTCGTCAATCCCTACACGCCACTGCGCGATGCACTGACCGCCGAAGCGGCTCACCAGGTGACGCGTCTGACCAAGCAGAGCGGCAGCTTCATGCCGATCGGCGAAATCGTCGACGAGCGCTCGCTGGTCAACTCCATCGTTGCCCTGCACGCGACAGGTGGCTCGACCAACCACACGCTGCACATGCCGGCGATTGCCCAGGCCGCGGGCATTCAACTGACCTGGCAGGACATGGCCGACCTGTCGGAAGTGGTGCCAACCCTGAGTCACGTCTACCCCAACGGCAAAGCCGATATCAACCACTTCCAGGCGGCGGGCGGCATGTCGTTCCTGATCCGTGAGTTGCTGGCTGCCGGTTTGTTGCACGAAAACGTCAATACCGTGGCCGGTTACGGCTTGAGCCGCTACACCAAAGAGCCATTCCTGGAGGATGGCAAGCTGGTCTGGCGCGAAGGACCGCTTGAAAGCCTTGATGAAAACATTTTGCGTCCGGTCGCCCGTCCGTTTTCGCCGGAAGGTGGTCTGCGGGTCATGGAAGGCAATCTGGGCCGCGGGGTGATGAAAGTCTCTGCCGTGGCCCCGGAGCATCAGATCGTCGAAGCGCCAGCCAAGGTCTTTCAGGATCAGAAGGAGCTGGCCGATGCGTTCAAGGCGGGTGAGCTGGAGTGCGATTTCGTCGCCGTGATGCGCTTCCAGGGGCCGCGCTGCAACGGCATGCCCGAGTTGCACAAGATGACGCCGTTTCTGGGGGTTCTGCAGGACCGTGGTTTCAAGGTTGCGCTGGTCACCGACGGACGCATGTCGGGCGCCTCGGGCAAAATCCCTGCGGCCATTCATGTCTGCCCGGAAGCGTTTGATGGTGGCCCGTTGGCACTGGTGCGCGATGGTGATGTGATCCGTGTGGATGGCGTAAAAGGCACGTTACAAGTTCTGGTCGAAGCGTCAGAATTGGCCGCCAGAGAACCGGCCATCAACCAGATCGACAACAGTGTCGGCTGTGGTCGCGAGCTCTTTGGATTCATGCGCATGGCTTTCAGCTCCGCAGAGCAGGGTGCCAGCGCCTTTACTTCTAGTCTGGAGACGCTCAAGTGAAGTTGGCCCTGGTCGGTGATATAGGCGGTACCAATGCACGTTTTGCCATTTGGGAAGACGACACGCTGCATTCTGTCCGGGTATTCCCGACCATTGACTACGCCGGTCCCGAAAAGGCCATCGAAGTCTATTTGCAGGACCTTGAATTGCAGCGCGGAGATATCAGTCACGTATGCCTGGCCGTGGCCGGACCGGTGGATGGCGATTTTTTCCAGTTCACCAACAGCCACTGGCAGTTGAGCCGTGAGGCATTTTGCGCTGACCTGAAAGTCGATCACCTGCTGCTGATCAACGACTTCACCGCCATGGCGCTGGGCATGACCCGGCTCAAGGAAGATGAATACCTGACGGTTTGCCCTGGCGCTGGCAAGCCTGATCGGCCGCGTGTGGTGGTCGGGCCGGGTACCGGGCTGGGCATCGGTACTCTGATCAAGCTTGACGGCAGTCGCTGGCTGGCGCTGCCGGGCGAGGGCGGGCATGCTGACCTGCCAATCGGCACGGCACGCGAGGCCCTGTTATGGACACGCCTGATGGCTGAGCATGAGCATGTCAGTGCTGAAGTGGTACTCAGTGGCGCGGGCTTGCTGTTGCTCTATCAGGTCAGTTGCGCCCTGGACGATATCGAGCCAGTGCTCAAGTCGCCTGCGGCTGTCACCTCGGCAGCGCTGGCGGGCGACCCGGTAGCCGCAGCCGTGCTGGAGCAGTTCTGTGTGTTTCTAGGCAGGGTGGTGGGCAACAATGTGCTGACCCTGGGCAGCCTGGGCGGCGTGTACATTGTCGGCGGCGTGGTGCCGCGCTTCACTGAGTTCTTCATCAACAGCGGTTTCAAGCGCGCCATGGCCGAGAAGGGCGTGATGAGCGACTATTTCAAGAACCTGCCGGTCTGGCTGGTGACCGCCGAGTACCCTGGTCTGATGGGCTCAGGTGTCGCTCTGCAACAGGCCTTCGGTTCGCAGATCTGAGTAGCATCCCATAACAACAAAGATTCACCGTCAAACAAGGACGCCTCAACTTGAGTTCAGTCAGTAAATCGATCCTGCTGGTGGATGACGATCAGGAGATTCGCGAGTTGCTGGACACCTACCTGAGTCGTGCCGGTTTTCAGGTGCGTACGGTGGGTGATGGCGCTGATTTTCGCCGCGCCTTCAACGAAGAACCCAGTGATTTGCTGATCCTTGATGTGATGCTGCCCGATGAAGACGGTTTCAGTCTGTGCAAATGGATCCGCCAGCATCCGCGCCAGCCGCATGTGCCGATCATCATGTTGACTGCCAGTTCGGACGAAGCCGACCGGGTCATCGGCCTGGAATTGGGTGCTGATGATTATCTGGGCAAGCCGTTCAGCCCGCGTGAGCTGCAAGCGCGTATCAAGGCACTGTTGAGGCGCGCCCAGTTCGGTCAGGAGCGTCCTGGTGGCGATGTCATTCTGTTCGACGAATGGCGGCTGGACATGGTCAGTCACAGGTTGTTTCACAATGACGGCGAAGAAGTGATTCTGTCCGGTGCCGACTTTGCGCTGCTCAAGCTGTTTCTCGACAACCCCCAGCAGATTCTCGACCGCGACACTATCGGCAATGCCACACGCGGGCGTGAGCTGATGCCGCTGGAGCGGATCGTCGACATGGCGGTCAGCCGCCTGCGCCAGCGTCTGCGCGATACCGGCAAGTCGCCGCGCCTGATCCGCACCATTCGCGGCAGTGGTTATCTGCTGGCCGCGAACGTCAACTCGCAAGCGGGCAACGGCTATTAACCCGCCGGTGGCAGGAGCGAAAAGAACCGGCCTGCCACTGCCGCGCTCATTGCTGGGGCGCATGCTGCTGTTGACGTTACTGGCGGTTCTGCTGGCTCAGACACTGTCCAGTGTGATCTGGCTGTCACAGTTGCGCGCCACACAGACCGAAGGGCTGGTGACCAGCGCGCGCAGCCTCGCGTACTCGATGGCGGCCAGTGTCAGTTACTTTCGCTCATTGCCGCTGGCCTATCGGCCCATGGTGCTGGACCAACTGCGCAGTATGGGCGGCACCCGTTTCGTCGTCTCGCTCAACGATCACCCGCTGGACATGCAGATCATGCAGCCCACGCCTCGCAAACAGGCGGTGCTGGACGTGGTGGGCGAGGTATTGCGCCAGCGTCTGGGCAATGGGCCGGACATCACCGTATGGTTTGCGCGGCCTGATGAACTGCGCATTTTCAACAGCGGCCTGAAGCTCGATGAACTGCCGCGCTCCTGGGCGCATTACGCGCTGACACTTGAACCAGTGAACCCGCCGGTGCTGGTCACGCAGATCGAAATGGCGCCCGGTGAATGGTTCTACATTGCCTCTCTGCTGCCTGAGCCTTACACCTCGCTGGAGGAGCAGGAGCTGCCCCTTCAGCAGGTTTCATTCATCGTCCTGACCAGCGTGTTTTTGCTGTTGTTCATCGGTTTGCTGGTGCATTGGCAGAGCCGGCCGCTCAAACGTCTGGCGCGGGCTGCACGGGACATGTCGCTGGGCGCGGACGTCGAGCCGGTGGTCGAGGGCGGCGGCAGCGAGGTGATCGAGGTCAGTCGTGCGTTCAACGCCATGCGCATCCGTATCAGCCGCTACCTGACCGAACGCGGTCAGTTGTTCAGTGCCATCTCGCATGATCTGCGCACGCCCATCACCCGGCTGCGGTTGCGTGTCGAGCTGCTGGAAGATGAGCACATGCAGCGTAAATTCAGCCGCGATCTGGACGAACTGGAATTGCTGGTCAAAGGCGCGCTGCAGTGCGTCAAAGACACTGATATTCATGAAAACATCGAGCCGGTGGATCTCAATGCACTGCTTGATTGCTTGGTCGAGCCCTGGCTGAATGTTGAAGGCGACGGACGTGTCACCCAGCAAGGCGAGGCGCAGGCTGCCTATCCCGGCAAGCCGCTGGCGCTGCGGCGCTGCATCGGCAACCTGATCGACAATGCGCTTAAATATGGCCATCGGGCTCATTTGAAAGTCGAAGACAACGACACGGCTTTTGTCCTGCATGTGGATGACGAAGGGCCTGGTGTGCCCGAACAACGTCTGGAACATGTCTTCGAACCGCATTTTCGTCTGGCAGGCAATCAGCAGCAGGGCTATGGTCTGGGCCTGGGTATCGCGCGCAACATTGCCCACAGTCATGGTGGCGAAGTCAGCTTGCAGAACCTGCGTGAAGGTGGGTTGCGGGTGACGTTGCACTTGCCAAGAACCATGGAATGACTTCCGGGTAGTGGCTTTGAGCCCGTATTTTCAGGTGTTTCAATTGTCACCATCCTGTGACAATTGCGCGTCCCTTCGTTACTGTCGTTGCGTCTGGCTTGGTTAGACTCCCACGAAGCGCAAGCATCAGACTTGCTCATGCATAACAACAAGAAAGGTCAATTCGATGAATTCCATGTCACGTCTCGCTGTTGTCATCTCTCTCGCTTCGTTGTTCCCTCTGAGCGCTACTGCCGCTGAATCCAAAGGCACTGTAGAAGTTGTGCACTGGTGGACGTCGGGTGGCGAAAAGGCTGCGGTCGATGTTCTGAAGGCGCAGGTCGAAAAAGACGGCTTTGTCTGGAAGGACGGCGCCATCGCCGGCGGTGGCGGCTCCACCGCCATGACCGTGCTCAAGAGCCGTGCGGTTGCCGGTAACCCGCCAGGTGTTGCCCAGATCAAAGGTCCTGACATTCAGGAATGGGCCTCTACCGGTCTGCTTGATACGGACGCGTTGAAAGACGTCGCCAAGGCCGAGAAGTGGGACTCGCTGCTGGACAAGAAAGTCTCCGACACCGTGAAGTACGACGGTGATTACGTAGCGGTGCCGGTGAATATTCACCGCGTCAACTGGCTGTGGATCAACCCTGAAGTCTTCAAGAAAGCCGGTATCGACAAGGCACCCACCACGCTCGAAGAGTTTTACGCTGCGGGCGACAAGCTGAAAAAAGCCGGTTTCATTCCGCTCGCCCACGGTGGTCAGCCGTGGCAGGACAGCACCGTCTTTGAAGCCGTTGTGCTTTCGGTCATGGGCGCTGATGGCTACAAGAAGGCCCTGGTTGATCTGGACAAGGACGCGTTGACCGGTGAAGGCATGGTCAAGTCGCTCACCGAGCTCAAGAAAGTCGCGACCTACATGGATGCCGATGGCAAGGGCCAGGACTGGAACCTGGAAGCTGCCAAGGTCATCAACGGCAAGGCCGGCATGCAGATCATGGGTGACTGGGCCAAGAGTGAATGGACCGCAGCCAAGAAGGTCGCCGGCAAGGATTACCAGTGCGTAGCCTTCCCTGGCACCGACAAGGCGTTCACCTACAACATCGACTCGCTGGCGGTGTTCAAGCAGAAAGACAAGGGCACCACTGCCGCACAGCAGGATCTGGCCAAGGTCGCGATGGGCGAGGACTTCCAGAAAGTCTTCAGCATCAACAAGGGTTCGATCCCGGTTCGTGAAGACATGCTGTCCGACATGAGCAAGTACGGTTTCGACTCGTGTGCGCAAACCGCTGCCAAGGACTTCCTGGCTGATTCGAAGACTGGTGGCCTGCAACCAAGCATGGCGCACAACATGGCCACTACGCTGGCGGTGCAGGGTGCTTTCTTTGATGTGGTCACCAACTACATCAACGACCCGGCAGCTGATCCTGCAGCGACAGCCAAGAAGCTGGCCACTGCGGTCAAATCGGCCCAGTAACTCTCTCTGAACCGCCTGTACCCGCAGTTCGTGGTGCTGAAATCCTCTGTTGATTTCACCCGCGGCTGCGGCCTGGATTCGATACACCGGATGGGATACTCCCGATGAGCTCTGTCGCTGCGATCAGCAAAGCCTCGCCAATGGATGCGCTGCAACGCTGGCTACCAAAACTGGTGCTGGCACCCAGCATGTTCATCGTGCTGGTGGGTTTCTATGGCTACATCCTCTGGACATTCGCGCTTTCGTTTACCAACTCGACGTTTCTGCCGTCCTACAAATGGGTCGGTCTGGCGCAATACGCACGCCTGATGGATAACGATCGCTGGTGGGTGGCGAGCAAGAACCTTGCGGTGTTTGGCGGGATGTTCATTGCCATCAGCCTGGTGATCGGTGTTCTGCTGGCCGTCCTGCTGGACCAGCGGATCCGTCGTGAGGGCATGATCCGCACCATTTACCTGTACCCGATGGCACTGTCGATGATCGTCACCGGTACGGCGTGGAAATGGCTGCTCAACCCCGGCCTGGGCCTGGACAAGATGCTGCGCGACTGGGGCTGGGAAGGTTTCCGTCTTGACTGGCTGATCGACCCGGACCGCGTGGTTTACTGCCTGGTCATTGCTGCGGTGTGGCAGTCTTCCGGCTTTGTCATGGCGTTGTTTCTGGCGGGCCTGCGTGGCGTCGATCAATCGATCATTCGTGCTGCGCAGATGGATGGCGCGAGTTTGCCGATGATCTACTGGCGCGTTGTGTTGCCAAGCCTGCGCCCGGTGTTCTTCAGTGCCGTGATGATCCTTGCGCACATTGCCATCAAGAGCTTCGATCTGGTGGCAGCGATGACCGCCGGTGGCCCCGGTTACTCATCTGATCTGCCTGCAATGTTCATGTACTCCTTCACCTTTAGCCGCGGCCAGATGGGCATGGGATCGGCCAGTGCGATTCTGATGCTCGGCGCGATCCTGGCGATTCTGGTGCCGTACCTGTATTCCGAGCTGAGGACCAAACGCCATGACTAGTCATGTTGGCAAACCGGGCATCAGCTTCAGTCGTATTCTGATTTACGCCGTGCTGATACTGGCCTGTCTGATTTATCTGGTGCCGCTGGTGGTGATGCTGTTCACCAGCTTCAAGACCCCCGAAGACATCGGCACCGGCAACCTGCTGAGCTGGCCAAGTGTGGTCACCGCAATTGGCTGGATAAAGGCCTGGGACCTGGTCGATGGTTATTTCTGGAACTCGATAAAAATCACCGTTCCGGCAGTCATCATTTCCACCGCGATTGGCGCGCTCAATGGCTATGTGCTGTCGATGTGGCGCTTCAAGGGCTCGCAGCTGTTCTTCGGTCTGTTGCTGTTTGGTTGCTTCCTGCCGTTTCAGACCGTTCTGCTGCCGGCTTCCTTCACGCTGGGCAAAATGGGCCTGGCCAGTACGACCACCGGGCTGGTGTTTGTGCATGTGGTCTACGGGCTGGCATTTACCACGCTATTCTTCCGCAACTACTACGTCAGCATTCCGGATGCTCTGGTCAAGGCTGCACGGCTGGACGGTGCAGGGTTCTTCACCATCTTCGGGCGCATCATTCTGCCGATGTCCACGCCCATCGTGATGGTCTGCCTTATCTGGCAGTTCACCCAGATATGGAACGATTTCCTGTTCGGAGTTGTGTTCTCCAGCGGTGAGTCTCAGCCGATCACTGTGGCCCTGAACAATCTGGTCAACACCAGCACAGGCGCCAAGGAATACAACGTTGACATGGCGGCGGCGATGATTGCCGGCCTGCCGACACTGCTGGTCTACGTACTGGCTGGCAAGTATTTCCTGCGTGGGCTCACGGCCGGCGCGGTCAAGGGGTAATCATGGCGACTCTCGAATTACGCAACGTCAACAAGACTTACGGCAGCAACCTGCCGGACACGCTCAAGAACATCGACCTGTCGATCAAGGATGGCGAGTTTCTGATTCTGGTCGGCCCGTCCGGCTGTGGCAAATCCACCTTGATGAACTGCATTGCCGGTCTGGAAAGCATCAGCGGCGGTGAGATTCTCATTGATGGCCAGGACGTCAGCAGCACCAGCCCCAAGGACCGCGACATCGCGATGGTCTTTCAGTCCTATGCCCTTTACCCGACCATGAGCGTGCGTGAAAACATCGCGTTCGGGTTGAAAATCCGCAAGATGCCGCAAGCCGACATCGACGCGGAAGTGGCTCGTGTAGCCAAGCTGTTGCAGATCGAGCACTTGCTCAATCGCAAGCCGGGCCAGATGTCCGGTGGCCAGCAGCAGCGTGTCGCGATGGGTCGTGCCCTGGCGCGTCGGCCGAAGATCTACCTGTTCGATGAGCCGCTGTCCAACCTCGACGCCAAGTTGCGCGTCGAGATGCGTACCGAAATGAAACTGATGCACCAGCGCCTTAAAACCACCACTGTCTATGTGACCCATGATCAGATCGAGGCCATGACGCTGGGCGACAAGGTCGCGGTCATGAAGGACGGTATCGTTCAGCAATTCGGTACGCCCAAGCAGATTTACACCGATCCGGCCAACCTGTTCGTCGCCAGTTTCATCGGTTCGCCGCCGATGAACTTCATCCCGCTGCGTCTGCAACGCAAGGATGGCCAATTGATTGCGCTGCTCGACAGTGGTCAGGCGCGTTGCGAGCTGCCGGTCGGGGGCGGCGATGCCGGCCTGGAAGATCGAGAAATCATTCTCGGTATCCGGCCAGAACAGATTATGCTTGCTGGCGCTGAATCGAATGGCATGCCGACCATCCGTGCCGAGGTCCAGGTGACCGAGCCTACCGGGCCGGACACACTGGTGTTCGTCACGCTCAATCAGAGCAAGGTCTGCTGTCGCCTTGCGCCGGATGTCGCACCGCAGGTGGGCGAAAGTCTGACCCTGCAGTTCGATCCTTCCAGGGTGCTGATTTTCGATGCTCAGAGCGGTGAGCGTCTTGGGGTTCTGGGAGCACCACCTTTGGCTGAACGGGCAAACAATGTCCCAGTTGAGCCGCAAGTGATAAATTGATTCAGCACAGGGCATCGCTGGCCGGCTGTCTACTGCCACAATGAAGCGGCCGATCGGCGAAAACGAAGCAGTGAATGAAGCAAAACGTCTACCAAAGCTAATAACAATAAAACGAGGATTGATGGGATGAAGAAGATCAACAAAGGTAAATCGCTTTCCCGGTTCCAGTTGGTAAGCACGCTGTCGGTATTGGGTGCGATGGGGCTGGCAGGCAGCGTTCATGCTGCCGACGCATTTTCTGCCGATTCACCGTGGATGACTGGCGACTGGAACGGCAAGCGTACCGAACTGCTCGACAAGGGTTATGACTTCTCGCTGGAATACGTTTCCGAGATGGCCAGTAACATCAAGGGCGGTTACAACGACGACAAGACCGGCCGCTACAGCGACCAGTTCGCGCTGGGCATGAAAGTCGATTTGCAAAAGGCTTTCGGCTGGCAGGACGCAGAGTTCAAGCTGGCAATCACCGAACGTAGCGGGCGCAACATCTCCAACGACCGGATCGGCGACCCTCGTGCCGGTACCCTCAGTTCCTCCCAGGAAGTCTGGGGTCGCGGCCAGACCTGGCGTCTGACGCAAATGTGGGTCAAGCAGAAGTACTTTGACGGCGCGCTGGACGTCAAGGCCGGTCGTTTCGGGCCGGGCGAAGACTTCAACAGCTTCCCTTGCGATTTCCAGAACCTGTCGTTCTGCGGCTCGCAGGTCGGTAACTATGTGAACACCTGGTACAACTGGCCAATCAGCCAGTGGGCCTTGCGCGTGAAGTACAACATCACGCCGGAAGTGTACGCACAGGTCGGCGTCTACGAGCAGAACCCGTCCAACCTCGAAACCGGCAACGGCTTCAAACTCAGCGGCAGCGGCACCAAAGGCATGATCCTGCCGGTCGAACTGGTCTGGACCCCGACCGTCAATTCGTTGCCCGGTGAATACCGTGTCGGCTTCTACAAGAGCACGCCCAACGCCGACGATGTCTATGAAGACGTCAACGGTCAGCCACAGGCAGCTACCGGCGCTGCGTTCAAGTCGCATGACAGCAAGCACGGCTGGTGGGTTGTTGCTCAGCAACAGCTGACGACTCACGATGGCGATGCATCGCGCGGTCTGAGCATTTTTGCCAACGCTACCGTGCATGACAAGGCCACCAACTTCGTCGATAACTACCAGCAGATCGGTTTCACGTACAAAGGTCCGTTCAACTCGCGTCCGAAAGATGACATCGGTATCGGTATCGCCCGTATCCACGTCAACGACGATGTGCAGGATCGTGTGCGTCTGGCCAACCAGATCAGCGGCATCAACGACTACGACAACCCTGGCTACCTGCCGGTCCAGAGCACTGAGTACAACTCGGAAATCTACTACGGCTTCCACGTTACCAACTGGCTGACCGTGCGCCCGAACCTGCAGTACGTCAAGCATCCTGGCGGTGTAGATCAGGTTGATGACGCGATTGTGGCGGGCATCAAGATCCAGTCGAAGTTCTGAGTACTGATTGACGCGTAACGCGATCAAAGGTCGTGTGTGCTTTGCGGGCAGCCTGGCTGCCCGTTTTTTTTGGCTTGATCCTTTTATTTTTCAGGGACGCGATTGGCGATGACCTCTCTCGACGCGCAACTGCCTGAACATCCATTGCAACGCTTCTTCCGATCCCGACGTGCCAGACCCACTTTCGAGTGGGAGCGTCACCAGCTGCGCGATGTACTGGTTATCGATCATCCGCAGTGTCAGGCAGTCTTCAGTCGCCAGGGCGCGCAGTTGCTGCATTTTCAGCCGCAAGGCCAGAAGCCTTGGCTCTGGTGCGCTGCACAATGGCCGCAGGTGGGGGCGATTCGAGGTGGCGTGCCAGTGTGCTGGCCCTGGTACGGCCGACACCCCGGTGAAAGCGGCTGGCCGGCACACGGCTGGGGACGCTTGCTGGACTGGAAACTGATCGACAGCAGCGAGAGCGAAAAGGGCGTCAGCCTGCACTGGCGCTTGCAGCTGTGGGACTGGCAGGTCGACCTGCATGCCGAGCTGGGGCAGGGCATGGAGTTGCGTCTGAGCACACGCCACGAGGACAGCGAGCCGTGTCATTTCAGCCATGCGCTGCATGCGTACTGGCGGATTGGCGATGTGGCTGAAGCTGCGCTTGAGGGCCTTGATGGGGTGCAGGGTTATGACCAACTCAGCCGACAGGTCTGCCAGCAACAAGGCGAATTACGTGTGGCAGGCGGCTGCCAGCGAGTCTTCGAACATGCCGGAGCCTTGCAACTGCAGGACCCGACCTGGCAGCGCAGGCTGAACATCGACACCGGCGACAGCGCCAATACCGTGGTCTGGCATCCCGGCAACAGACCGCTACTGGGAGTGTGTGGCAGCGAAACCGCAGGCTTTGTGCGCGTGGAAGCCGCTTCGGGTTCCGGCGACGCCTTCAGCCTGCGGCCGGGCGAGCAGGTGCAGCTCAAACTGCAAGCCAGCCTGGCGGGGTGAGTTGCATCGTCTTCCCTTCGCGCTCTGCACGGATCCACCTGAGATCACAAAACCGCTGTGTGACGCAGAGCGTCACGAACTGCATGCCGACGCGGAGCGTCGGCACGATAGTGATATCTGAATCGTGCCTTTAACCGAACTGCTCTAAGCGCTTTTCAACCAACGATGGAACAGACAACGCAGAGTGCGACGTTAGTGACGGCTGAGTCCTGGCGCTGATCCGGGGGATGCGAGGCAGGACGCCGAGC
>NZ_LKEK01000081.1:0-21188 GCF_001466905.1 Pseudomonas sp. ICMP 3272 | reverse complement strand
TGTGACGCGGAGCGTCACCCACGGCATTCCCACGCTGGAGCGTGAGGAACGATAGGCGTTCGGGAGAGCACCTTGCGTCCGCTCTTGAACGGGTAGACCTGATCGGGTCAGTCCAGCTTCAGCACCTTGGCGAGTACGATT
The DNA here is from genome assembly GCF_001466905.1 of Pseudomonas sp. ICMP 3272. NCBI lineage: Bacteria > Pseudomonadati > Pseudomonadota > Gammaproteobacteria > Pseudomonadales > Pseudomonadaceae > Pseudomonas > Pseudomonas sp. ICMP 3272. Next base: position 21,047 of record NZ_LKEK01000081.1, on the reverse strand, counting down.
TTCGGGCCTTTCATCTTCTTGATGATGATGCGCAGGCCTTCGACTTCCATTTGCTCTTCTTCTTCCGGCACGCGCTTGAGTGTGTCGTAGATCAGACCGGCCAGTGTCTCGGCTTCGATGTGGTCCAGATCGATGCCCAGCAGACGCTCGATCTTGAACAAAGGCGTATCGCCCCGTACCAGCAGTTTGCCCGGCTGATACGCGAGAATGCCGCGCTCCACCTTGCGATGTTCGTCCTGGATGTCGCCCACCAGCACTTCAAGCACGTCCTCCATGGTCAGGTAGCCGACGATCTTGCCGTCGGCTTCCTCGACCACGGCGAAGTGCGCGCCGCCCTTGCGGAACTGCTCCAGCAGCTGCGAAAGCGGCATGTGTCGCGAAACACGCTCCAGCGGGCGAGTCAGTTCAGCCAGGTTGAACGACTCCGGGATATGGTCCAGTGCCGCCAGTTCCAGCAGCAGGTCCTTGATGTGCAGCAGGCCGACAAACTCGCCACGTTCAGCGTCATACAGCGGATAACGGCTGAATTTGTGGCGGCGGAACAAGGCGAGGATTTCCTTGAGCGGCGCGTTGAAGTCCAGCGACACCATGTCTTCGCGGGAGTTGGCCCAGTCGACCACTTCCAGCTCGCCCATTTCGACAGCAGACGCCAGCACGCGCATGCCCTGATCGCTGGGGTCCTGGCCACGGCTGGAGTGCAGAATCAGCTTCAGCTCATCGCGGCTGTAGCTGTGTTCGTGATGCGGACCGGGTTCACCCTGGCCTGCGATACGCAAAATGGCGTTGGCGCTGGCATTGAGCAGGTAGATGGCCGGGTACATCAACCAATAGAAGAAGTACAACGGGGCCGCTGTCCACAGCGACAGCAGTTCCGGTTTGCGGATCGCCCAGGATTTGGGGGCCAGCTCGCCGATGACAATGTGCAGATAGGAAATGATGAAGAACGCAGTGAAAAACGACACGCCCTTGATCAGCTCCGGAGTGTCGACGCCCAACGCTGCGAGCAACGGCTCCAGCAGATGCGCGAACGCAGGCTCGCCGACCCAGCCCAGGCCCAGGGAGGCGAGGGTGATACCCAGCTGGCAGGCTGAAAGGTAGGCATCCAGCTGGCCGTGTACCTTGCGCAGAATGTGCCCGCGCCAGCCGTTCTTGTCGGCAATGGCTTCAACCTTGGTCGAGCGCAGTTTGACCATGGCGAATTCTGCCGCAACGAAAAAGCCGTTGAGCAGGACCAGGAACAAAGCAAAAAGAATCATGCCGAAATCGGCGAAGAGTGAAGACAGGTTGAAACTAGGGGAAGGGTCCATGATGGGGTTTTGCAGGGTCCGTATTAACAGAAGAGGGTAATGTCACGCCAGAGAAGACGCTATGAGCCCGGCAATGTAGCGGCTCAAGGCGCGATTGCCTAGTAGTCTGAATCGTCGTTCAAGGGTTTGGACAATTGGCCGCTGGCAAAGTGACAGGTAAAAACACTGCCCTTGCCGAGAACACTGTTGATTTCAAGGTTGCCGCGATGGCGCAGCAGCACATGTTTGACAATGGCCAGACCAAGCCCTGTACCGCCGGTATTCGACGCGCGGCTGGTATCGACCCGGTAGAAACGTTCAGTCAGGCGCGGCAGGTGTTTGGTCTCGATGCCGATCCCCGAATCCTGCACGCTCAGGTGCGCGCCCCGCTCGTCGGCCCACCAGCGGATACGGATGACGCCTTCTGCCGGGGTGTACTTGACGGCATTGAAGATCAGGTTGGAAAACGCGCTGCGCAGTTCGCTTTCGCTGCCCTTGAGGCGCATATCGCTTTCCAGGCTCAGGTGGATCTGCTGGTTCTTGCTGCCCGATAACGCGTTGGCATCGGCGGTGATGGTCTTGAGCAAGGTATTGACCACCACCGGATGATTGTCCGATGGGTAATCGGTGGCTTCGAGCTTGGCCAGCAACAGCAGGTCGTTGAGCAGCGTCTGCATGCGCCCGCCTTGCTGATGCATCTGTTGCAGCGCTCGCACCCAGCGCGGATTGACCTCGTCCACGTTATCGAGCAGGGTTTCCAGATAACCGAAGATCACCGTCAGTGGCGTGCGCAACTCATGAGACACGTTGGCGACGAAGTCTTTGCGCATCTGCTCCAGCTGATGGATGCGCGTCACATCGCGCACCAGCATCAGGTGCTCATTGTTGCCGTAACGGGTAATCAACAACTGAATGCGCAAGCGATCATTGGTCGGTGAGGGAATCTCCAGCGGCTCGCTGTAGTCGCCCAGCGCAAAGTACTCCTTGAAGCGCGGATGCCGGACCAGATTGGTCACGGGCTGGCCACTGTCCTGCGGCGTCTTTAAACCCAGCAGGGTTTCAGCGGCACGGTTCCACCACTCCAGATTGCCGTCGCTGTCGAGCATGATCACGGCATCGCGCAGGGCGGCGGTAGATTCCTGTACCCGGTCGATGACTGCCTGGAGGCGTCCGCGGACACGCTGATCACGGCGTTGCAGGTGGTAGATGCTGTCGAACACTTCACCCCACAGACCATAACCGTCCGGAGGAGGCTCATCAGCCTTGTGACTGCTCAGCCAGTCATGCAGGCGCAGCAGTTGTTTGAGGGTCCAGGCCAGATACAGGCCCAGGCCGGTGGCCAGGCTCCAGCCATACTGTCCACTGATCAGGCCGACCAACAGGCAGGCGGTGACCAGCAACAACATGTGGCGTATCAGGGTGCCGTGCCAATTTTGATTCAATTAGGGGTAAATCCTTGTCTGGTCTGCACTGGCCATTGCCTTGCATCGACGCAGCGGTTGTCAGCTCTTGGTCGAGAAGCGATAGCCAGTGCCGCGCACGGTTTGTACCAGATTTTCATACGCATCGCCCAAGGCCTTGCGCAGGCGGCGGATGTGCACATCGACCGTGCGCTCTTCGACGTAGACGTTGCCGCCCCAGACCTGATCCAGCAACTGGCCGCGTGTGTAGGCGCGCTCCTGGTGGGTCATGAAGAACTGCAGCAGACGGTATTCGGTGGGGCCCATTTCGGCGGGTTTGCCGTCGATGGTGACACGGTGGCTGATCGGGTCGAGCAGCAGGCCGCCGACTTCGATGGGCGCTTCGCCGTCAGTCGGCCCGGCACGACGCAGCACGGCCTTGAGGCGTGCCACCAGCTCGCGGGGCGAGAAGGGCTTGGTGATGTAATCGTCAGCGCCGACTTCCAGGCCCTGAATCTTGTTGTCCTCTTCACCCTTGGCAGTGAGCATGATGATCGGGATGTCCCCGGTCAGTTCATCACGTTTGAGGCGACGGGCCAGTTCGATGCCGGATGTGCCAGGCAGCATCCAGTCGAGCAGAATCAGGTCAGGTTTGCGGTCGACGATAATCGCATGGGCCTGCTGAGAGTTTTCGGCTTCAATACAGTCGTATCCAGCCATTTCCAACGCAACGGCGATCATTTCACGAATAGGCGCTTCGTCGTCAACGATCAGGATGCTCCTGCCAGCCATGCTCGAACCTCTTGTCATTTAACTGTCTTGGGGCGCATTAGATAACGGAATTATTGCAGTCGTGTGACAGGTGTGGGTGAGGCTAGCACGCCGACAGGTTTCGGGTAGTCGGCGGACCTAGTGATCCTGGGTTTATTTCAGTAGGAAGGAGTCTGGCGGTGGCTGTTTTCAGCGCAACGCATAGTCGGCGACGATACCCACAAATATTGCCAGCCCTGCCCAGTGGTTGTGCAAAAAGGCCTTGAAGCAGGCGTCCCGCTCGCGCTGCCGGGTGCTCCAGAATTCCCAGGCAAAGCATCCTGCTGCCGCCAGCAGGCCTATGTAGAAGCACGCACCCAATTCAAAACGCGCACCGGCCAGCATCAGGCAACCGAGCGCCAGACCTTGCAGGGTCAGGATGATCACCCGGTCGGCATCGCCGAACAGTACGGCAGTGGATTTCACACCGATTTTCAGGTCATCGTCACGATCGACCATCGCGTAATAGGTGTCGTAGCCCACGGTCCATAGCAGGTTGGCGATGTACAGCAGCCAGGCCGCAGCTGGCAGGTCGCCGGTTTCTGCGGTAAATGCCATCGGCATACCCCACGAAAACGCGGCACCCAGCACCACCTGTGGGTAATAGGTGTAGCGCTTCATGAATGGATAGCAGGCAGCCAGGGCGAGACCGCCGAACGACAGCCAGATCGTCGTCGCATTGGTAAACAGCACCAGCACAAAGCTCAGGCCGACCAGCACCGCAAACAGCACCAGCGCTTCCCGTGAGCTGACTTTGCCGCTGACCAGAGGACGCTGCTCGGTGCGTTTGACGTGGCCATCCACCTTGCGGTCGGCGAAGTCATTGATCACGCAGCCTGCCGCGCGCATCAGAAATACGCCGACCACGAAGATGAACACTGTCTTCAGCGACGGCGAGCCCTTGCCCGCAATCCAGACCGCCCAAAGGGTTGGCCACAACAGCAGGTAAATGCCTATGGGCTTGTCGATACGTGTCAGCTGGATAAAGTCCCAGGCGCGGGGGCTCAGACGATTGAGGGATTTGAGAAGGGACAGGTACATCAGACAGGGTCCTTGTCATGGATCGTATTGCACAGAGCGGGCAGGAATACTTCGGCGACCAGCACGCTCAACGCACCACGACTGAATCGCGAGCGGCGTGCCCATAGTCCGCAAGCTGCAACAGCGTCAGGCAGCCAGGCTTCCGGGTAATGACACACTTCGAGGGTGCCGCGCGCGAACGCAGGGTCGCTGAACAGCAACTCACCCAGCGAGCGAGTGCCCAGCTCATCCATATTCAGGCCACCGTCCTGCAAAGCGCTGCGGGCGGCGACGCTGCGAGCGAATACCCAGTTGTTGTCATTACCGCGCAAGTACACCTCGCGCACCCAGCCTTCGCTGGCAAGTGGCAGGCCCAGCGCCAGACACTCATCACGGCGCAAAGCCTGCCAGCCTTCGAACTGCGGAAATACGCTGAAACCACCGTCAGACAAACGGTCCAGCCGGCGTGTGAGAGAGTCCTGATTGAACAACCAGTCGAGCATTATCGGTTCGGGCGCATCGATCAATTGCTCGCGCTTGAGCCAGATCGGGCTAATGAATGCGGGGGATTGCTGGGTCACGGTAAGCCAGTTCCGGCAGCCAACGAGGCCGCGAGCTTAGCATGATTGCAGGCCCCGACCGACCGCCGGTAGCGCGTGAGGTTATAGAATCGGACTTGCATCCGGGCGTGCCGATCAGTACAACGCCCGTTCAGACGGCAATCGACCGTCGTACGCTATTCAGCCTGATAAACGAGAGAACCGAACATGAAGAAGTGGCAGTGCATCGTCTGTGGCCTGATCTATAACGAAGCCGACGGCTGGCCGGATGACGGGATTGCGCCTGGTACGCTCTGGCAGGATGTGCCCGAAGACTGGCTGTGCCCGGATTGCGGTGTGGGCAAAATGGACTTCGAGATGATCGAAATCGGCTGATCACAGCCAGCAGAAAAGTAATGAATAGGGGAGAACAATGAGCGCACCTGTGGTCATCATCGGCACCGGCCTTGCGGGTTACAACCTCGCCCGAGAGTTTCGCAAACTGGACGCAGACACGCCGCTGCTATTGATCACGGCCGATGATGGCCGGTCCTATTCCAAACCGATGCTTTCCACCGGCTTTGGCAAAAACAAGGAAGCCGACGGGTTGAGCATGGCCGAGCCCGGTGCAATGGCCGATCAGCTCAAGGCTGAAATTCGCACGCATACGCGGATCAGCGGGATCGACCCTGGCCACAAGCGTCTGTGGATCGGTGAAGAAGCGGTTCACTACCGCGATCTGGTGCTGGCCTGGGGGGCTGAAACCATCCGCGTACCGGTGGAAGGTGACGCAGGCGATGCGATTTTCCCGATCAACGACCTTCAGGACTACGCCCGTTTTCGAGCGGCTGCGGCGGGGAAGCGTCGGGTTCTGATTCTGGGGGCCGGGCTTATTGGCTGCGAGTTTGCCAACGACCTGATTCTGGGTGGTTATGAAGTGGATCTGGTGGCGCCGTGCGAGCAGGTCATGCCAACCCTGTTGCCACCTGCCGCTGCGGCTGCGGTAAAGACCGGCCTTGAAAGCCTGGGTGCACGTTTCCACCTCGGCCCGGTGCTGACCCGCCTGAATCGCAGTGCTGAGGGCCTGCAAGCGCACTTGTCGGACGGGCAGGTGATTGACTGCGACCTGGTGGTTTCGGCCATTGGCCTGCGCCCACGCATCGATCTGGCCGCTGCCGCGGGCTTGCAGACGGGGCGCGGTATTCTGGTGGATCGCCAGCTGCAAACCTCCCACGCCAATATCCATGCGTTGGGCGACTGCGCTGAAGTCGATGGCCTCAACCTGCTCTACGTCATGCCGTTGATGAGTTGCGCTCGGGCGTTGGCCCAGACGCTGGCCGGAACACCAACTGCCGTAAAATATGGCCCCATGCCGATCACGGTAAAGACGCCAGCCTGCCCGCTGGTGGTTTCGCCACCACCGCGTGGTACTGATGGCCGCTGGAGTGTCGAGGGGCAGGGGGCTGATATCAAGGCGCTGTGTCATGACGCGGACGGTAATCTGCTCGGCTATGCGCTGACCGGTGCGGCTGTTATGGAAAAACTCGCACTGAACAAGGTTTTACCTGCGTTATTGGCATGATTTCGCGTCATTTTGTCGGATAGGCCACGTATTTTTGCCAATAAACCCCGCCTGCGCACTGGCGCGGGTCGGTTCGGCATGCCATCCTCGGTCTTGTCTGCCGCTACGTAGAGCCGTCGCGGCGCCTTGTTGCCGTTTTTTACAAAGCGGCGCGGGACATAAAAACAAAAAACCGTAAAAGAGGCTTCATATGCGTAAACCAGAAGTTGCAGCCGCCATTGCTGAAAAGGCGGATCTCACCAAAGAACAATCCAATCGTGTTCTCAATGCCATCCTTGAAGAAATTACTGGCGCACTGCACCGCAAGGACAGTGTCACGCTGGTAGGCTTCGGTACTTTTCTGCAACGCCATCGCGGTGCCCGGACTGGCAAGAACCCACAGACCGGGGAGCCGGTTAAAATCAAGGCAAGCAACACAGTTGCCTTCAAACCGGGGAAAGCCCTGAAAGACAGCGTCAACCCTTGACACCCTGTTGTGCGCCTCGGCGGGAGGCGGGCAACTCACAGGCGGGCATACCAATCAGACTGGGTGCCCGCTTTTTGTTTGTGTCGTTTGTACCGCCGATGATTTGTAGAAACGCTCAGTGAGAATTGTCCTACTCAATTTCGTATGAATGCCTTCTCAAACCCCGGCTTTGCCTGACTTTTTCTTATTGCTGATTCCCTTAGAGTCCCGCCCTTGCTGCACCCCTTCAATTACTCTTGGGAAATCTCGAATGAAAAAGCTATGGAAGTTTGCTGCTGTTGCAACGCTGATCGCCGCTACCAGCGGCTGCGTGAGCTACAACGTCAGCCAGCCAAGCGCACCGCTGGAAGGCACGGTCAAAACCGACCTCAAGGCGGACGTCAAGGTAGGCGGTACCATCAGCGGCGAGTCGTCCACCAATGTGTTGTTCAATTTCCTGAGTTTCGGCGGCGATAACGAGTTCGCCGATGGCGTGACCTACGGTGGTGCAAGTGGCGGTGGCGGCCTGGGTCTGGCGCTGCCTGATCCTGTCTCGACGACCAAAGCGGCAGCCGCCTTCAAGGCGGTTAAATCCTCCGGTGCCGATCTGATCGTCGCGCCGCGTTACGAAGTCAGCATCAAGGACTACTTCATCTTCAAGAAGGTCGATGTGAAGGTCACCGGCAGCAAAGGCAACATCAACAGCATTCGTTAATGCTGTCGTGATGCTGCTTCCCACGCGAAGCAGCATCCTCGCGTTCAACAAGTGTTTTGTTCCGATCTCCCTCGAAATTCATCTTGTCCTACAGGTTTTGGGCCGATAAACCGCTACACTGCCACGCCGATCCCGATCACCGGATTCAGTGCGTACAGAGGCCGAGCATGAAGTTTCGTTTTCTATTGTGGATGCTGGGCCTGCTGATGGCCCGCGCCAGCCGTAACAACCCCGCCTTCCAGCAGCAGTTGGCTGGCAAGGACCTGACATTCCAGTTACAGACCGCAGATGGCAAAATCGCACGTCACTTCGTGGTGCACGATCAGCGCATTCGCAGTGCCAGCGGTGTGGTTGCAGCGCCAGCCTTTGCCATCTCGTTTCGTGATGCCGCGTTTGGTTTTGCCACCCTGCAGGCGAAGAACAAGCAGCTGGCTTTCATGAAGGGTATTCAGGACAAGGACATTCAGATCAAGGGCAACCCGGCCCTGGTGATCTGGTTCCAGGGCCTGGTCAAATACCTCAAGCCGAAAAAGAAGGCCGCCTGATCACGGCAGTTGCAGCCCGCCTGCTGCCTTGTGCAGCGCCCGAAGGTGCTCGGACACCTGTTTGAGGTTGGCTTCGTTGGCGGCAATTTCCTTGGCGCGTTCAGGCTCCAGTAGGGCGCGCACTTCCTTGTCGAGATCGCCGGTCAGACGCTTGAGCTGCTTCTGGCGTTGACTGCTTTCTGCTTCAAGCCGCTGCCATTCTCCCGCCTGTGGCAAACCGTACCCGCTGCTGCCGAGCAGCTCGGCTGGCCGGCTGAGGAAGCCGCTGCTGGCGAGGATCTCCTGTAGCGTTTTGGTGGCATTGGAGACCTTGCCGTCTTTCACTTCGCGTGCACCGAGATAGCTCTGTTTCACTTCGTCCTGGGCCAGCAGCAGTTGCCTGCGCAGGCTGGCCTGCTCCAGCAGCAGAATCGCAGCACTGGTACGCAGATCGGCTTTGTCGAACCACTGACTGCGCTCACTGGCTGGCAGGGCCATCCATTCTTCCACGGTGTTCTGCTTGATCGGCAGGTGCTTCTTCAAAACCTCGAACATGGCCTGATAGCGGTCACGGTAGGAATCGAACCGATAGCCCAGTCGCAATGCTTCCTTCGGGTCATCCAGCACACTGGTATCGGCCAGCCCTCGGCCTTTGAGGACTTCAAGCAGGCCGTTGGGCAAAATGCTGTCCAGGCCGACAAGTTTGGGATTGTGCGTACCGGCGCGCAGCAACTTGAGGTTTTCAACGGCGCAGTTGTTCGAGAGGAAGTAGTAATTGCCGTCGTAGCTCCAGTGCATCTCGGCAGCGTGCTGAACCAGCCCTTCGATTTCCGGGCGCGACAGCTTGATTGGCACGGAGGCCAGGCTGCGCAGTTCGGTCTTGGTGTATTCATCGATGACCTGCGCCAGCGGCAAGACGAACAACCGTGACGGGTAGGCACCCATCAGGCCGTCCCAGCTCGATAGCTGTACATCGCCGACGAATGCCCGATAAGACAGGACCAGATGCTGGTCAAGGTCCAGGCGGCAGTCCGGCCCGCGAGGACGACCGGGTTTGCAGATCACAAGGCGCAACATGCTGTGGCCCCAGCGGCTCGCCCAGTTCTGATTCGCCTCGGCGAGCAGATAATCCACCGCGTAGACCCGCTCAGGGTCCAGCTTGCCCAGCGGCTCCCGGCCAAAGTCGCTACCGGCATTCAGATAAGGGTAGTACGTGGGGCACTCATCCCGTGCTGCGGGTGCCCAGCCAAAGCGCTCTTTGTAATACGCATACAGCGCCGGGCGACGGCAGGCGTAGGCCGGGTCGAGGAGGAAATACTCCATGTTCACGGCCACGAATTCCAGCGGGCTGGTGGTTTCGTAGATATCCGGGCTGCGGGCAACCTGGCCGTTATGTTCTTCGCGTTCGCCGCGACGTCCGACGTACTGCTGCCAGCCCGCCAGGTCCAGCAGGCGAGGGTCGTCACTGAGGGTAAAGCGTCGCTCGGTCTGACCTCGGCAATTGTCGGGCAGGCCGATCTTGCCCAGTGAGCTGTTGCGCGACCCGCAGCGGAAGATAGCCGAGCGCTCGGCAGGCGACCACAGGCGAGCGCGGTCGTATACGTGGGTCAGCTCATGCAGGACGGTGGCGAGCAACTCCTGGCGCACCGTTCCGTGTGGACGGCCTGTCTGGGCGGTGGCTGCCGAACCGTCGGTCAACGAGGCCAGCAAGTGGCTGTTGAGATATAACTGATAAGGGCCGGCTGCCTGACCGTAGGCGTTTTGCGGCATGTCACTGGACCAGCTTACTTCGACGGTTCGGTCCAGTGCTTCGACGAAGCTGGGCGGCAGCGCGTGCATGGCTTCGTCGAGCAGCGTCTGGCTGGCTTGTTGTTGCGGCGCATCGAGGCCGTCAGTGTGCAGTTCCAGCTTCAGGCTGGCAAAGGCATGCGTCCCGACCAGCGACAGCGCGCCAGCAAGCAGCCAGGCGCGAAATCGCCTCACAATGCGAGGATTGCTTCAGCCAGGGTCTGATCGCTTGCGCCGCGTGCTTCCGGTACGCGGGTGCGCAGCGTATCGAAGGCAGCATCCAGCTGGGCACCGTGGATGTCACCGCCGCTGGCAACGTAACTGGCGGCGTCGTCCTTGGCCTGGAGCACGACTTTGGAGTCGCGAATCGATGTGGTGGTGTCCGAGGTGAAATCAATGGTACGGCCAAACGCGCGAACGATGATGTTGCTCGTGGCCACAACGGTCTGAGCCTGAGCAAAGTCGGCCAGCAATAACAGGCCAAGGGAAGCAGCAATCAGCGGGGTACGCATGTAGTGACGTCTCCAGTTACGCAAAGAGGGGAAAGTGGCTATTGGACGAGGATTGCCTGCGCCAGTTCAAGGTCGCTGACACGAAGTTTTGCATCTGCCTGACGCAGGGCGTGCAGCGCGGCCTCAAGCCGGGCACAGCGTATCTCTCCGTCGCTGGCGATGAACGCAGCCGCGTCGTCTCGGGCAGCCACGATGAGCTTGTTATCAAAAGGTGCTGTTGTGACCTGACTGGTGACATAGCCGGTCTTGACCAGACCTTGCGTGGTCGTATCGAACGCTTGAACCTGCTGATACACATCAGGCTGGCAATGGGTGCGATAAACAGAAGGTGCAGTAAACGCATGACTTTCACGAACCGGCAAAACAGGTAGCAAGGCTAGCGCAATGCTCTGGCCAGAGCTACCCCGGCACGCGGCCGGGGCGCGACAGTCAGATGGCCAGAATGGCCTGGGCCAGTTGGCTGTCGGTCGCTTGCAATTCAGGCAGAACCTGACGGATGTGCTGCAGCGCGCCTTCGAGGCGGGCGCTACGGATGTCGCCAGAACTGGCCACGAAGCTGGCGGCATCGTCACGGGCGGCCAGAACGATCTTGTCGTCTTTCAGGGAAGAGGAAACGTTGGACGTGGCACGCGTCGATGCATTGACCGCATCCACCACTGCGTCAGTGGTCACGATAAAGCTGGAGGCGTTGGCACCTGCAGCAGCAGTCAACAGGAAGGCAGCGCCGAGGGTACGTAGCAGAGACATGATCGAGTTCCATTGTGGGCAAAAGGGCACAGGCTGCCTGCGAAGCCGAAGGGCCGAGGTAGAGCGCTAGACTATCCCACCGATAGCGCGCTTGTCATGGCAGTCGATGGTTGCAGCTTGCACAGTTTGCATTATTTGGTAACTGTACTTGCAGATTTTGAATTATTTGAAACTGTACTGTTGCTGGCAATCCGTTGAATCCCTGCCCGAAAACGACAAAACCCGTCTCGGTTGCCTGAGACGGGTCTTGTATGAAGCAATTCGGGTTGCTGGTGAGAGACTTGAAGGTCTGGGACCAGCGAGCGCTGATTTAGCGCCAGAACGGCTTGCTCAGCTCTTCGTAACGCTGGGATTCGCTGATACCGGCGTCAGCCAGCAGGCGTGCATCCAGACGAGCCAGTTGATGGCGGCTGGACAGACGACGCTGCCAGAGCATCAGGTTGGCGAATACGCGCAGAGGCAAAGAAGCTTTTGCAGTGGTAACGGTGCTTTCGCTGAACAGATCGGAACTGATTGTACGTTCCATGGTGTGACTTCCTTCCGCTTGTGGCGGGATAAGTGAGTTGCTTGACTGGTGCCCATTTTCCTCGCACGCGTCCAGCTTCGATAGACACAGTTCACTTGTATTGTGAGGGTTCAGTTAACTGTGATCGGGCACTGTTTTGTTCATAAATGGGGCAACTGTACCGGTCAGCACCATATGAGTGCATTTTGTGATCGATTATGGTGATTTTGGCGATTTGAGGCAGTTTTATGACCGGTACAGCAGTACAGTTTTTAAAGAAGACGTTGAGTGCGAGCAGGAAGTGAGTCGGGAAAGGTCTCGTTCACTTCCAACTGTCCTGTTCAGCCCGGCAGCATGCGCCCGGTTTCTTCCAGGTTGATGTGCCAACTCAGTGCTTCACGCAGGATGTGCGGGGTATGGCCGCCCAGCACGCAAGCAGCACTGAAATAGGCGTTCAGCGCGTCGCGGTAATCCGGGTGTACGCAGTTGTCGATGATGACCCGCGCGCGTTCGCGCGGGGCCAGGCCGCGCAGATCTGCCAGGCCCTGCTCGGTGACCAGAATGTCGACGTCATGCTCGGTGTGGTCGACATGACTGACCATCGGCACAACGCTGGAAATCGCGCCGGCCTTGGCAATCGATTTGGTGACGAATATCGCCAGGTGCGCATTGCGCGAGAAATCCCCCGAGCCGCCAATGCCGTTCATCATGCGCGTCCCGCACACGTGGGTAGAGTTCACGTTGCCATACAGGTCGAATTCCAGCGCAGTGTTGATGCCGATGATGCCCAGGCGGCGGATCACCTCGGGGTGATTGGAGATCTCCTGGGGTCGCAATACCAGCCTGGACTTGTAGCGGTTGAAGTCGGCAAAGACTTCCGCGTGTTTGGCCGCCGACAACGTCATGGAGCTGCCTGAAGCAAAGGTCAGTTTGCCCGCGTCGAACAGGTCGAATGTCGAGTCCTGCAGCACCTCGGAGTACATGGTCAGGTCAGTGAAGGGGGATGCCAGCAGGCCGTGCATCACGGCGTTGGCGATGTTGCCGATACCCGCTTGCAGTGGCATCAGCTTGTCGGTAAGCCGGTCTTCGCGCACTTCCTTCTTGAAGAACTCCACCAGATGGTTGGCGATGGCCTGCGTATCCGCGTCAGGTGGGGTGACGGTGGACGGTGAATCTGGTTGATTGCTGATGACAATGCCGACGATCTTCGCCGGGTCGATCTTCACTGCATGGCTACCGATGCGAGAGTCTGCTTCCAGCACCGGAATCGGCAGGCGCGTCGGCCGGTAGCTGGGTATATAGATGTCGTGCAGGCCTTCCAGCTCCAGCGGCTGCGACAGGTTGATTTCCACGATGACCTGCTTGGCCAGAATCGCGAAGCTGGCCGAGTTGCCGACGGAGGTACTGAGCACCAGATGGCCTTCCTCGGTGATCGCAACACATTCGATCACCGCCAGGTCCACCGCCTTGATCTGCCGGTTGCGCAGCATCTCGACGGTATCGGACAAGTGCTGATCGATGAACATCACCGTGCCGTTGTTGATCGCCTTGCGCAGTGTGCTGTCGACCTGAAAGGGCATGCGCCGGGACAGCACGCCGGACTCGGTCAATTGCTTGTCCAAGTCATTGCCCAGGCTGGCACCGGTCATCAGGCTGATTTTCAGCGGTGTCACTTTGGCGCGCTCGGCCAGCGCATGGGGCACGGCCTTGGCTTCGCCTGCGCGGGTGAAGCCACTCATGCCGACGGTCATGCCGTCTTCAATCAAGGCGGCAGCGTCGGCTGCGCTCATAACCTTGCTCATCAGGGAGGGCAGGCGGATACGGTCACGGTACATGAATTCTGTCTCGTAGATAGAAGCGAGCGACAAGTCTAGAGCGTTGAACGGGGTTCGTCCTGCTACCAAGGTCGCATTTGAGGGCTCTAATTGGCGGCTTTCAGCGCAAAACACTGTTACGCGAAATGTAAAAAGCCCCGGTCGCCAAGCGAGCCGGGGCTTTAATGAGGCAGGGTCAGGCTAGGCGTTTTCGACGGCCTTCACCATGTCCTCGATCACCTTTTTGGCATCTCCGAACACCATCATGGTTTTATCCAGATAGAACAGCTCGTTATCCAGACCTGCGTAACCGCTGGCCATCGAGCGTTTGTTGACGATGATGGTCTTGGCCTTGAATGCCTCCAGAATCGGCATCCCGGCAATGGGCGATTTCGGATCGTTCTTGGCGGCCGGGTTGACCACGTCGTTGGCACCGAGCACCAGCACCACATCGGCCTGGCCGAACTCGGAGTTGATGTCGTCCATCTCGAACACCTGATCGTAAGGCACTTCGGCTTCGGCCAGCAGTACGTTCATGTGCCCCGGCATGCGCCCGGCCACCGGGTGAATCGCATACTTCACCGTGACGCCACGGTGCACCAGCTTCTCCGTCAGTTCCTTGAGTGCATGCTGCGCGCGCGCGACTGCCAGCCCGTAACCCGGCACGATGATCACGGTGTCGGCATTGGTCAGCAGGAACGTGGCATCGTCTGCCGAGCCGGATTTCACCGGGCGGGCTTCCTTGCTGCCAGCCGGTCCTGCCGAATCCGTTGCGCCGCCGAAGCCACCGCCAATTACATTGAAGAACGAGCGGTTCATCGCCTTGCACATGATGTAAGACAGAATCGCGCCCGAGGAGCCGACCAGCGATCCCGCGATAATCAGCATCGAGTTGTTCAGCGAAAAGCCGATGCCGGCCGCTGCCCAGCCTGAATAGCTGTTGAGCATCGAGACCACTACAGGCATGTCGGCACCGCCAATCGGGATGATCAGCAGCACACCGATCACGAACGCCAGCGCGAGCATGATCGCAAAGGCAGTAAGGCTGCCGGTGAACATGAAGGTCAGACCAAAGAACAGTGTGGCCAGACCGAGCGCCAGGTTGAGTTTGTGCTGCCCGGCAAACTGTACCGGTGCGCCTTGAAACAGACGGAATTTGTATTTGCCCGACAGTTTGCCAAAAGCGATTACCGAACCGGAAAAGGTGATCGCGCCGATGGCCGCTCCGAGGAACAGCTCCAGACGATTGCCCGCGGGAATGGCATCGCCGAGATGACCAACGATGCCCAGTGACTGAGGCTCGACTACAGCGGCGATGGCGATGAATACCGCTGCCAGGCCGATCATGCTGTGCATGAATGCGACCAGCTCAGGCATTTTGGTCATTTCGACGCGCTTGGCCATGATCGAGCCAGCGGTCCCGCCCACCAACAGGCCGACCACAATGTAGCCAATGCCGGCACTGGTACCTTCAGCGGTAGACAGTGCAGCCAGTTTGAACACCAGCCCGATTGTGGTGATGACCGCCAGACCCATGCCAAGCATGCCGAACAGATTGCCGCGGCGTGAGGTGGTGGGGTGTGACAAGCCTTTGAGTGCCTGGATAAAGCAGATCGACGCGATCAGATACAGCAGAGTGACCAGATTCATGCTCATGACTTCGGCGCCTCATCCTTTGCCTTGGGGGCCTTTTTCCTGAACATCTCCAGCATCCGCCGAGTGACCAGAAAGCCGCCAAACACATTCACTGCGGCCAGCGCGACAGCCAGCGTGCCCATGGTTTTGCCCAGCGGCGTCACCGTCAGGGCGGCGGCGAGCATCGCACCAACGATGATAATGGCGGAGATAGCGTTGGTAACGGCCATGAGCGGCGTGTGCAGCGCGGGCGTGACGTTCCAGACCACGTGGTAGCCGACATAGATTGCCAGTACGAAAATGATCAGGTTGTAGACGCCGGGGGAAATCAGCTCTTCCATTGGTGTGTCCTCAGCCGTTCTTGCGCACGACTTGCCCGTCGCGGCACATCAGGCATGCGGCGACGATGTCGTCTTCGAGGTTGATCGAGAATGTGCCGTCCTTGTCGAACAGCAGCTTCATGAAGTCCAGCAGGTTGCGGGCATAGAGTGCAGAAGCATCGGCTGCGACCAGCGCTGGCAGGTTGGTGTGGCCGACGATGGTCACACCGTGCTCGACGACGACTTGATCGGCCACAGTCAGTGGGCAATTGCCACCTTGTGCGGCGGCCAGGTCGATGACCACCGAGCCGGGCTTCATCTGCGCCACGGTTTCGGCGCTGAGCAGCACCGGTGCCTTGCGGCCGGGGATCAGGGCGGTAGTAATAACGATGTCCGCCAGCCTGGCCCGCTCGTGAACGGCTGCGGCCTGGCGTTGCATCCAACTGGCAGGCATCGGGCGGGCGTAACCGCCAACGCCTTCGGCGCATTCACGCTCTTCTTCGGTCTCGTAGGGCACATCAATGAACTTGGCACCCAGCGACTCGATCTGCTCCTTCACTGCCGGACGCACATCCGAGGCCTCAACCACGGCACCCAGCCGTTTGGCGGTGGCGATGGCCTGCAGACCCGCGACGCCTGCGCCCAGGATCAGCACCCGTGCGGCTTTTACGGTGCCGGCGGCGGTCATCAGCATGGGCATGAAGCGCGGGTAGTGATGTGCGGCAAGCAGCACGGCCTTATAGCCTGCGATATTGGCCTGCGAAGACAGCACATCAAGGCTCTGCGCGCGTGAAGTGCGCGGCGCGGCTTCCAGGGCGAACGCGGTGACGCCCTGTGCGGCCATCTTGCCGATCAGTTCATTGTTGAAGGGGTTGAGCATGCCGATGACCACCGAGCCGCTCTTGATCAGGCTCAGCTCATTGTCGTCGGGAGCTACAACCTTGAGGATCAACTCGCCCGCAAACGCTTCGTTTGCGCTCCCAATCACAGCGCCTGCAGCTTCGTAAGCGCTGTCCGGAACGCTGGCCTGAATGCCTGCGCCGCTCTGCACGGTAATCCTGTGCCCTTGGCTGATCAGCTTTTTGATGGTTTCCGGGGTAGCAGCTACCCGGGTTTCGCCCGCTTGCGTTTCGAGAGGAACACCAATGTGCACGACAAATCTCCTGCGCGATTTTTTATCGTTCGTGTTTAGGCCAGTGCACTACGGCTGGTGCATCTGGCATGGCCAGGCAGCACGCCCCTTTCCAGCAGGGGCGGGGCATTTTGCAGGTGAAGTTTGCGGGCTTCAATATATTCTGTAACGAAACTATAGATGAACTACAAGTCACACTGTGACCTATTGTCGCAGCAATTGAATGCAGGCCATTGCCTGTATGGGTTTTGGCGCTATTCCGCACAAAAAATGGTGATTAATATTTTTTGCTCGAAAATCTCGCATTTTTGCCAAATAAGGCAAAAGACCCTGTAATTATTAGGCGTTAAGTCGTTTTTTGCGCTGAGCGAAAAGTTGTTGCGAGGCGACATAAGCTTATATCTGTAGGTGTCGATTACCACTTACTACCTGAAGTGCTGCTCAGGCCTGGTCCTGAGGGAGCTGGTAATTCCGGGCCTGAGCGACCAGCCAGTCGCGAAATGCGCTGAGTGACGCCGACTCCACTTTGCGCTCGGGAATCATCAGGTGGTAGGCCTTACTGCTAGGCAGCGAACAGGCGTTGGCGATCACCAGGCGCTTTTCATGCAGTTCGTGCTGAATAAGGAAGGGCGGGATCAGTGCCACACCCATGTCGTGCATGGCCGCCTGCGCGAGCATCGAAAACAGCTCATAGCGAGGGCCGGTCATGTCGCGGGCCACATCCATGCCCTGCGCGTTGAACCATTGCCGCCAGGCATAGGGGCGCGTGGTTTGTTGAAGCAGTGGCAGCTCGGCGAGCTCGCTTGCTTGCAGACGGTCTCGCCCGTTCAGGAAAGAGGGGCTGCAGACCGGCATGGAGTTTTCACCCATCAGCCGATGCGAGTGGGTGCCGGACCAGTCGGCGTCGCCGAAATAGATAGCAGCATCGAAGTCGGTGTCAGCAAACAGGAAGGGGCGCGTGCGGTTGGTCAGGTGAACCGTGACATCGGGGTGCTTGTGCTGGAAGTCCTTCAGGCGCGGCAACAGCCATTGAGTGCCGAACGTCGGCACCACGGCGAGTTCGATGGCGTTGGCGCCTTGTTGGCCCATGACCGACAGGGTGTCGCGCTCGACTGCGTCCAGTTGTTGGGCCACGCGACGACTATAGGAAAGCCCGGCTTCCGTGAGCTTCACCCCCCTTCGAGAGCGCCGGAACAGCTCAACGCCGAGAAACTCCTCAAGCCCGCCAATCTGTCGGCACACCGCGCCTTGTGTCAGGGACAGTTCATGAGCGGCCTTGGTAAAGCTTTCGTGTCGGGCGGCAGCTTCGAAACTTACCAGTGCAGTGGTGCTGGGTATTTTGCGTCTCATATCCTTTCTTCTCACTGGTCTTTTTGTTATGCGGGCCTGAAGCGGCTCTTGGAGTGAGAAATTAGCACAACAGGTTGATAAAACCTCGTTTGTCGCCGGGGGACGCCAGGACTAGGATCATTACAGGATTTTTCAGCTGAACGTGAGGAACAGGCATGAGCGGTAAAGCAAGTTTTAACTGGATCGACCCATTGCTGCTGGATCAACAGCTCACTGAAGAAGAGCGCATGGTTCGCGACACTGCCGAGCAGTTCGCCCAGAGCAAGCTGGCCCCGCGCGTGCTGGAAGCGTTCCGTCACGAGAAAACCGACCCGGCCATCTTTCGCGAGATGGGCGAAGTGGGGTTGCTGGGCGCAACGATTCCGGAAGCGTTTGGCGGCAGCGGCCTGAATTACGTCTGTTATGGGCTGATCGCCCGTGAAGTCGAGCGTATCGATTCAGGCTATCGATCAATGATGAGTGTGCAGTCCTCACTGGTCATGGTGCCAATCAATGAATTCGGTACGCAGGCCCAGAAAGAGAAATACCTGCCCAAGCTCGCCTCGGGTGAATGGATTGGCTGCTTTGGCCTGACCGAGCCCAACCATGGTTCAGACCCAGGGGCGATGATTACTCGTGCCCGAAGTGTCGAGGGTGGTTATCGCTTGAGCGGTAGCAAGATGTGGATCACCAACAGCCCGATCGCGGATGTGTTTGTGGTGTGGGCCAAGGACGATGCCGGCGATATCCGCGGCTTCGTTCTCGAAAAAGGCTGGGCAGGTCTGAGCGCCCCGGCTATTCATGGCAAGGTCGGTTTGCGTGCGTCGATCACTGGCGAGATCGTCATGGATAACGTGTTCGTGCCTGAAGAAAACATCTTCCCGGACGTACGCGGCCTGAAAGGTCCGTTCACCTGTCTCAATTCTGCGCGCTACGGTATCTCTTGGGGCGCGCTGGGTGCGGCGGAGTTCTGCTGGCACACCGCGCGGCAATACACCCTCGACCGGCAACAATTTGGGCGTCCGCTGGCGGCCAATCAGCTGATCCAGAAAAAGCTGGCGGACATGCAGACTGAAATCACTCTGGCGCTGCAAGGCTGCCTGCGTTTGGGGCGCATGAAAGACGAAGGTACGGCTGCCGTAGAGATTACCTCGATCATGAAGCGCAATTCCTGCGGCAAGTCGCTGGATATCGCGCGCATGGCTCGCGACATGCTGGGCGGTAACGGTATCTCGGACGAGTTCGGCATCGCCAGGCACCTGGTCAATCTGGAAGTGGTGAATACCTACGAAGGTACGCACGATGTGCATGCGTTGATTCTCGGGCGTGCGCAGACCGGCATTCAGGCCTTCTATTAAGGAGGGCTGATCATGGGGGCGCTTTCACATATCCGGGTGCTCGACTTGTCGAGGGTCCTGGCCGGGCCTTGGGCCGGGCAGATCCTCGCTGACCTGGGGGCTGACGTCATCAAGGTCGAGCGACCAGGATGTGGCGATGACACTCGTTCGTGGGGGCCGCCGTTTCTTCAGGATGCGGTCGGTCAGAACACCACCGAGGCGGCTTACTACCTGTCGGCCAATCGCAACAAGCAGTCAATCACCATCGACTTCACGCGGCCGGAAGGGCAGAAGCTGGTACGAGAGCTGGCGGCGAAGTCGGATATTGTCATCGAGAACTTCAAGGTCGGTGGGTTGGCGTCTTATGGGCTGGATTACGAATCGCTCAAGGCTGTTAATCCTCGCCTGATCTATTGCTCCATTACCGGTTTCGGTCAGAGCGGGCCGTATGCGACGCGCCCGGGTTACGATTTCATGATCCAGGCACTTGGCGGCCTGATGAGCCTTACCGGTCTGCCGGAGGGTGAGGAGGGCGCGGGCCCGGTGAAGGTTGGTGTTGCGCTGACCGACATTCTTACAGGTCTGTATTCGACAACGGCCATTCTCGCCGCCCTGGCTCATCGCGATCAAAGCAATACAGGGCAATACATTGATATGGCGCTGCTCGACGTGCAGGTGGCATGTCTGGCCAATCAGGCCATGAACTACCTGACCACGGGCGTGGCGCCCAGGCGCTTGGGTAATGCTCATCCCAATATAGTGCCGTATCAGGCTTTTCCTACAGCAGATGGCGACCTGATCCTTACTGTGGGGAATGACAGCCAGTTCAGAAGGTTTGCCGAAGTGGCGGGGCAGCCACAGTGGGCTGATGATTCGCGCTTCCTGACCAACAAACTGCGCGTGGCTCATCGCGCTGAGCTGATTCCGCTGATTCGTCAGGCTACGGTGTTCAAGACCACTGCTCAGTGGGTTGACGAGCTTGAGGCGGCTGGCGTGCCGTGCGGCCCGGTCAATGACCTTGCTCAAGTGTTTGCGGATCCACAGGTTATAGCGCGCGGGCTCGCTATAGAGATGCCGCACGCGCTGGGCGGGCGCGTTCCGCAGGTCGCCAGCCCGATAAGGCTATCGGAAACGCCAGTCGAATATCGAAGGGCGCCTCCTTTGTTGGGCGAGCACACGGCGCAAGTCCTTCAAGAGCTATTGGGGCTTGAGGGTGAGGCGGTTGCCTTGCTGCGCAAGTCAGGGGTCGTGTAGCTATATAGAAGAAAGCGTTTGTGAAGGGCTTTTCTATATAGCTACAGGACCTTAACGGTTAATTTCGGTGTTTTTGAAATTAACGGTTGACGCCCTCTGTGATCTGTCTATAATTCGCCCCACTTCCGGCGCAGACGGAAACGAAAAAGCCTTGTAGATCAATAGTTTACAAGGGTTTGGAGTGAGGAGTCAGCGAGGAAGGAGGTCGAGTCAGCAGTGATCGACAGCGGTGAGAAAAAAGAGTTTGACACGCGGTTGTAACGCTGTAGAATTCGCCTCCCGCTGATGAGCAACTGCAGAGTTGATCGAAGCGCAAGTGGTTGAAGTTGCAAAGGAAACTTTGAAAACTTCTT
>NZ_LKEK01000080.1:0-21775 GCF_001466905.1 Pseudomonas sp. ICMP 3272 | reverse complement strand
CCCCATGAGGTCGGATTGGTGTCCAACTTCTTGGGGGCAGTTCACCAGCGTGGGAATGCCTTGGGTGACGCTCCGCGTCACAAATCTACGCCGCGCCGCGTATTCAAGAACGGACGCAGAACGTCCACAAAGGCATGCCAGCGCGGAGCATCTGCACAAGAGTCAAAGCCTGGACTCAGATCAGAAATCCCCCCGCAAGGTCAGGACATAGCTGCGCGGTTCGCCGTAGACGTTGGAGCGGTCGGTGGCGATCGAGGTGCTGTAGTACTTACGATCGAAGAGGTTTTCGGCGTTGAGCGACACCTTCCAGTTCTCGTCCAGTTTCCACGAGGCTCGCGCATCCCAGATGGCCTTGCCAGAAACACCCAGCTGTTTGTTGGACGGCACTTCATAGCCCGAATCTGCCGACACGCCGGTACCCAGGGTCAGGCGGTTCCATGCACCCGGCAGGTTGTAGCTGGTGTTGAGGCGCAGCATGTGTTTTGGCGTTTCGTAAGCGACATCCGCATCGCCATTATTGCGCAGCATGTTGAAGGTATAGCCGCCGAACACTTGCAGGCCTGGCAACACTTCACCGCTGGCTTCGACGTCGACACCCTTGCTGCGGCTGATGCCGTCCTGCAGGTAGCAGGAGCCGTCGGAGCTGGTCGGGCAGGTCTGAGTAGTGTTCACGTCCAGCGCGGCGACATCTTTCTGTTTGATGTAGAACAGTGCCATCGACAGGTTCATGCGCTTGTCGAACAGTTCACCCTTGAAGCCCGTTTCGTAGTTGGAACCGATGGCCGGGTCCAGCGGCGAGCCGCCTGAGGTTACGTAGTTGGCCTGCGGTGTGAAGATGTCGGCATAGCTGGCATACCAGGACCAGTTGTCGTTGATGTCGTAGATGACGCCTGCGAACGGGGTGAATTCCTGAGTCTGCTTGGATTCATAATCCTTGGCCGCACCGGTTTTGACGTCGTACTTGTAGTCATACCAGCTCAGGCGGCTGCCCAGAACCACGCTCAACGGCTCGCTCAGGTGAATACGCGTGTTGGCGTACAGGCCTGCGCGTTCTTCGGTCGTGTCGATGTCGGTTTGCCAGGCCGGACGAGCTGGTTTGGCGAACGCACTCTGGTTGACGTCGAAAATGTTGATCGCGGATCGGGTTGGTGCAGTAGCCTGATGCGTATTGGCGTTCTGTTTCGACCAGTCGGCGCCCAACGTCACCTGATGCTCAAGGCCGAAAGCGTTGAAGTTACCTTCCAGTTGAGTGTTCAGGCCGGTGCTGTCCACTTCGTCTCTGCGAAAAAGTGTGTTCTGGAAGGTCGAGCCTGCCAGCGTCACAGGGTTGACTGCTCCCCGCGCGTAAGCGATAGCCTGATCAAACCCACCCTGCGAGTAAGTAAGCGACGTGCGGCTGGTCCAGTCTTCATTGAAACGATGCGCGACTTCGGTAAACACCTCGGTCATGTCGCTTTCGAGACGGTTCCACTTCTGCGCCAGGTTGGTCGAGCGCGACAGGCCCAGTGACTGACCGTTGCTGTAGCGCGGCAGGCCGTAGATCGAGTAGCCATTGATGACCTGTTCCTGGCGACGCAGGCTCATGGTCAGCGTGGTGTCATCACTCAGGTCGGCTTCGACGATGCCGTACAGCAGCGGGGTGCGGCTGTCGCGCCCATCCAGGTACGAACCACTGTCATCGTAGGCCGCTACCATGCGCCCGCGCAGCGTACCCGAATCGTTGAGCTTGCCGCTGCCGTCCAGATCGACGCGGTACTGATCCCACGAACCTGCGCGAGTGGTGATCGAAAATTTGTTGTCGGCGGTCGGGCGTTTGCGCACTAGATTGACCGCGCCACCAGGCTGACCGGCACCGACCAGCAGACCGGAAGCGCCGCGCAATACTTCCACACGGTCGTAGATGGCCATATCCGGCTGCATCCAGCCGGTGATCTGATAGCCCTGCCCGCCAATGCCGTCGACCAGAAAGCTCTCCGCCAGCAGCGAGAAGCCGCGCGAGGTGTACACGTGACCGCCGAAATTACGGTACTGGAAGGTGATACCCGGGGTGTCCTCTAACACCTTGCTCAGGCTGTTGAGGTTGTTGTCATCCATGACTTGCCGAGTCACCACGCTTACAGACTGCGGTGTTTCACGCAGCGACTGTGGCGCGCCCTTGCCGATACTTACCGCGCCGGTGGTGTAAGAGCCAGTGCCGTCAGTGGCGGTGCCCAGGTACTGCGAGTCGATTGCAGTTGGCGCCAGGTTGACCGTGGCTGTCTGGGTCGAACCGTCTGCGGCGGTTTCCTGTGCCTGGCTGGCCACCGGCATGCAGAGCGCAAGGCCCATGACCGCCATGGATGGCCGGGAGCGGAACATCTGACTGAGCATCAACGCTTTGCTGAGCGGGGTAAGTCGTGACGGGTTGTGCATGAATTGGCTCTTTCCAGTGGGTATCGGCAAGGAGATTGAGAGCGTTGGTCAGGTCTGCGCAGTCGGGTTCAGCCGTCGACGGGGCAGGCGTGAGCAACTTTTTTATAGGGCGTTGCGCGGGAGATGGCTGTGCACGCAATTCGCTGTTAATGAGAACGAAAGCGAATAACGTTTATTTAATGAATTTTTCACAATTCCGGAAAAAAGATGGCGCTTGGCTATCTGGCTGGGGCGGGCATGGCTTCGCCGGGCAACAAAAAGCCCCGCTCGCGGACTGGCCGGGCGGGGCTTTCGAGGCATGGATGAATCAGGCCGGAATGGTTTTGCCGTAAGTGTCGTTCTGCACCTGCTCGACCTGAATCTGCCCTGTCTGCATGCGCACCAGTTGATCGGCGATGTAAAAATAGCGGTCGTCATGGGAGATGACGATGATGGTCTTGCCTTGCTGCTTCAGCTCCGGCAGCAGTTCGGTGTAGAACACGCGCCGGAACGCCGGGTCCTGATCAGCGGCCCACTCGTCGAAGACCAGCACCTGACGCTCGTCCAGCCAAGCGTTGATCAGTGCCAGACGCTTGCGCTGACCGGTCGACAGGTCGGTGGTGGTGAAGGCACCGTCCTTGATGTTGACCTTGTGCGCGATGTCCAGCCGCTCCAGGTATTTGCCGGCGTCTTGCGGCAGCGCGGCCTGTCCCTGCAACGGCTCATCAAACAGGTAGTAATCAGCAAAAATGGTGGTGAACAGCTGGCGGTAGTCATCCAGGTTTTCCGGGGTGACGGTCTGCCCATTCAGGCGGATTTCGCCCTGTTGCGGCGTGTAAAGACCCAGCAGCAGCTTGATCAGCGTGGTCTTGCCACAGCCGTTTTCGCCGACGATGAATACGATATCGCCCTGTTTGATGCTCAAATCGACCGGGCCGAGATGAAAGGCGTCGCTGCCCTCGACCGGCGGGTAGTCATAACGCAGGTTGTGCAATTCCAGAGTTTGCATATTGGCCAGCGAATTGGGGCGGTCGTTGACCAGCAAGTGGGGTTCGGGGTTGGAAAACTTCCACGACAGTTCGGCGATACGGCGCATGGCGATCTGCGCGCGGCTGATGCCGGGCAGGGCGGTAATCAGGCGTTCCAGCGGGCCTTTCATGTACAGCATCACCAGCACGAAGCCGCCCAGTACGGTTTTTTCAGTGGTCGGCCACATGGCCTGGAAGGCGATGGCGATGCCGATCACGGCAAAGAACAGCATCGAGCCGAAGGTTTCCGCGCTGACGAAGATGTTGGCGGCGCGAATGTTCGAGCGGCAGATGTGCTCGGTGGCACCATGAATCTTCTCGTCGAGCATGTGCTGGCGACGCTTGCGCTGAATGCGCAGCTCCTTGGCACCCGCAGACAGCGCCTGATAGTGCTTCTGCAATTCGTCTTCGCTGTTGCGCGCCGCCAGAATGCTGCGCATGCCGAACGCATGGGCCAGGTACTGCGCGCCGGTGCCGAGCACCACGGTGAGCACGGTCAGTGCCAGAATCTGCCAGGACAGCAGCGCCAGATAGGTCAGACAGCCCAGGGTGACAGTGAACGAGATGACCATCGGTGCGACCGACAGGGCGAAGGTGCTGATGGTGTTGACGTCGTTGAGCAGCACCGGAATCAGACGGTGCGAGCGATAACGCTCCAGTTGCTCGATGGGTGCCACCAGCACCTTGGCAGCCAGCTCGCGGCGCAGGTTGGCGACCACGCGCTGGCCAACGTAGTTGGTCGACAGGTTGGACAGTGTCGAGCAGGCCAGGGTCAGCACACACAACCCGGCAAACAGCAGCGCGGTCTGCGTGTCCGGGCCGCCGGGCATGTTCATCGCGTTGTTGATGGTGGCCAGCAGGCCGGTGACGCTCAGACCGCTGACAATCCCCAGCACGGTCGACAGCGCCACCAGCCACCAGAAGGGCTTGAGGATTCTCAGGGTTTCCCGGGCGAGGCTTTCAGTTTTGCGGGTCATGGTGTGTCTCGTCAGTGTCCGTGAGTGCGGCCCGCGTCTGTCGCAGGCCGCAGGCGCGCATGAAGTCCGTTACAGGTCGCGGGCGACCCGGAAACCCAGCCAGTCGCCGCGTACATCCGGCTGACGGCTGTTGCGGTTGCCGGAGCGGGAGAAGATCGGCGCTTCGGTCCAGTCATTGCCGCGAATCATTTTCCAGGTGCAATCGCCGGCCAGCCACGCGCTGCCGTCAGTGGGTGCGCCGTTGTAGTTGCTGGTCTCGCAATCGGCGGTCCATTCGTAGACATTGCCGTGGGCGTCGTAAATGCCAAAATCGTTGGGGCTGTAGCTGCCAGCGGGTGCGGTGTAGCTGAAGCCGTCTTCCGGGCCGTAGGTGTTGGCGTGTTTGGCGATGCTGTAAGGCTTGCCTTCGTCCATCGGGAACGGGAAAGAGCCCTTGCTGCCGCCCCGTGCCGCGTATTCGCGTTGCGCTTCGCTGACCATGTGATAGGACTTGCCGGTCTTCTTCGACAGCCATTCGACATAGGCCTTGGCTTCGTTCCAGTCCATGCACACGGCGGGCTGACGCGGGCTCAGTGGGTAGCGCGGCTTGCCGGCCTTGCACTCGCGGCCAGGGCGGGTATCGCCGTCTGGCATCTTGTAACCGGAGCTCTTGATGTAGGCGTTCCATTCGCCACTCAGTACCTGAAAGCGGCTGATGGCGAACGGTTTGGCGAAGGTCACGTCGTGCAGCGGGCCTTCGTCCGGCTGGCGACCCAATTCCTCTTCGGGCGCACCCATGGTGAAAGTGCCCGCAGGCAGCACGACCATTTCCGGGCAATCCTTGCAGTCCTTGAACACTTTTCCGGGCGCGGGCACCGCCGCAGGCGTGGCGGCGAGGGTGGTGCCGCAGAGCAACAGGCCGAGCAAAGCGGAAAGGGGCAGCAGTGTTTTTTTCATGACGGGTCTCGATAGAAAACGGAAAACAGTGGATTCAATGCGTGCACGTCAGCTGCGCTGGCTGAGCAGGGCCATGAATCGATCGATTTCGGCCTCGTTGTTCAGCAATCCGGGCGCGGTGCGCACCACCGGGCCGACATCACGGCTCACGGCGTCCACGACCATGCGTTGTTTCATCAGCCAGGCGGCCACCTCGTCGCTTTCCTGGCCCTTGAGCCGGAAGAAACTGAAACCCGCCGACAGTGCCGGGTCCATCGGTGTCACCAGTTCGACGTTGGGCTGCGCCTTGAGGCGCTGCTTGAGGTAGCTGTTAAGCTCGTGAATGCGCGCCTGCACGTCGGCTTTGCCCAGTTGCAGGTGCAGCTTGAACGCCTCGTTCAGTGCCCAGCGGTGTTCGAACGAGTGATAGCCGCCGGGCGTCATGATCGTGCTGAAACCGGTGGCTTCCGAGAACGTCGGGATCAGTGGGGTGAGGTCTTTGACCTGCTCCGAGCGGGCGCAGACAATGCCTGTACCGCGCGGGCCGAACATCCACTTGTGAGTGCCGGCGACATAGAAGTCGCACTTCATGTCCGGGAAATCCAGGTTCTCGACGCCAAACCCGTGTACGCCGTCGACCACATACAGAATGCGGTCTTTGTCGTCACGGTTGCGGTTGTGTTCCTCGACCAGATCGCCAATGGCCCCGATAGGCAGTTTCACACCACTGCCGGACTGCACCCAGGTCATGCCCAGCACTCGCGTCTTCGGCTGAATACTGCGCGCAATGGAGTCGATGATTTCGTCTGCCGACACGGTCGCCGGGTCTTTGAACAGGCGAATCTTGCGCACCTGAGTGCCTTCGCGCTGCTGGCGGAATTTGAGGATGTCGCGGGTACAGGAATGCTCGTGCTCGGTGGTCAGAATCTCCTGATCCGGGCGCACATGCAGACCGCCGTAGATGATCGCCAGCCCTTCGGTGGTGCTGCCGGTGAGGGCGATCTGGCCAGGCTGGGCATTCAGGTACTTGCCCGCCCAGACGCGAACTTCATGTTCGCGGCGCTCGGTTTCCCCCAGGTCCCAGTCCATCGCCAGGCCAGGGTTGCGGTCGATGTGCGCGCGATGCTGCTCGATGGCTTCGCGCACCGGAGTGGGGTGCGAGGTGACCAGAAAGTTGGAAAGGTGGACGTAATCCGGGTCCTGATTGAACAGCTGTTTCAAGCGCGCCCATTTGTCTGTGGATGTCGGTGCAGGTGCGGACGCCAGTGCCGTTGACGCAAGACCGGAGCCCAGTGGCAAGGCTGCGGCCAGCACTCCGGCCTGTTTGAGGAAGGTTCTGCGGTCAGTCATGAGCGGTAGCGCCTGATGTTCGGCTAGCGGCATTCGAAAGGTTGGTTTGTTTCGCAGCCGGACGCGCCGAAGCCTGCACCTGCTCCCAGACGCGCAGAAAATTGCCGCCCCAGAGCTTGGTGATATCCGCTTCGGCGTAACCGCGCTCGATCAGCTCGGCGGTCACGTTGCGAACCTCGCTGACATCGTTGAAGCCTTTTACGCCACCGCCATCATTGAAATCGGAGCTGATGCCGACATGGTCG
Organism: Pseudomonas sp. ICMP 3272; assembly: GCF_001466905.1. Taxonomy (NCBI): domain Bacteria; kingdom Pseudomonadati; phylum Pseudomonadota; class Gammaproteobacteria; order Pseudomonadales; family Pseudomonadaceae; genus Pseudomonas; species Pseudomonas sp. ICMP 3272. The sequence goes on along the minus strand of NZ_LKEK01000080.1, from coordinate 14,869 downwards.
ATACCGATCTTTCTTACCGTGTAATCGATGGCGTCGACGAAATCCTTGACCGTGGCCTTGGGCTCTTCTTCAAGGATCGCGTACAGCTTGCTGGCGTAGGCACCGAAGCGCTGTTCCGGCCAGACCGTGATAATCGCGTCGCCGGGCATCAGCGCCATGGCCAGGTTGGGCAGCGGCGGCAGGTCGAAGTCCTTGCGCAGGGCGTTGAGCTTGTCCTGGGTCTTCTGGGTAAGTGGCTTCAAATAGGCCGGGAACGCCACGATCTGCACCACGCCGCCACTGCGCTTGATGAGCTGCATTTCCTCGTCGCTGAGGTTGCGCGGGATGTCCACCAGCGCACGCGGGGCCGAGTGCGAGGCGACCATTGGCGTACGGCTCAACTGGCTGACTTGCTCCAGTGCCTTGCTCGACATTTGCGAGACATCAATGATCACGCCCAGGTCGTTGAGGCGCTGCACTGCCTGCTTGCCGATTTCCGACAGGCCGCCCAGCGCGTCGGGCGTGTCGTTTAGAAAGGGCAGGGGGCGTGAAGAGTCGGCCCAGCTGTTATTACCGACGTAACTGAAGCCGAACATGCGCATGCCGCGCGCTGTCCAGTGGTCCAGCAGGCTCAGGTCATTGCCCAGCGGGTAGGCGTTGAGCATGCTGATGAAGATCGCAAACTTGCCCTCGCCGTGCAGGCGGCGCATGTCGTCGGGGGTATAGGCGATGCCGACCTGATTGGGGAAATCCCGAACCATGCCGGTGATGATCTTGTAGCGCACTTCCTGCTGGTGGCGCGCTTCGTCGACAAAGCCGGGTGTCGGGCGATGCGGGGCATTGTCGCCGTTCCAGATTTCCGGCCAGCCGAATACCGTGAGTGCTGCGCCGGACAAGCGCCCGCGTGCGGTTTTCACCAGGTCGAACTGGCCCGAACCGTCCTTGTCGGCTTCATTGCCCTCGCTGCCGAATTTCATCGGCACGGTGATGTGACTGTCGAAGGAAATGATCCGCTCTTGCAGGTCGTCAGCCTGCTTCATGACCTTGACCGGGTAACCGGCAGGCGACCAGTAATTCCAGGCCAGAAAACCCGCGCCTGCACTGATGGCCAGGGCCAGCGGCAGGCCGATGAAGAGAGCCTTTTTCCAACGCGGTCTTGTCATTTCCGTCTCGTTCAGATTAACCGTTGCGCAGCCTGCAAGGGCTGTTGCTATCTGGTGGAGAACGAGCGGATGGGCGAAAAATTTAGCGCTCTACGGTGGATCAGGTCAGCCAGCTAAATTTAATCATCGGGTTTACGTTCTAGCTTGGATAACGGCTGTCTCGGTGCTGGAACAGGTAGGGTAATGACGATTTCTCGACGAGGGTTCATAGCAGGGCTGGCGCTGACCGGCGCGGCAGTTCCGGCTGCCTATTACGCACATCGGGAACTCACCCGTGTCGAGGAACCCGTGACACCGGGCGAGGCCACGGCCGGGCCCGCAGATACGTCTACCCAGCGCCTGGCCGACAAGCTGCGCGGGGTATGGACGCTGCGTTTCGAGGGGCGCGATGCCGGGCTGGCCGATGCGCCGCTTGAAGGTCTGGAAATGTTTCTCGACATTGCCCCGCGCGGTCGTGGCCTGCGCGGTTATATCGATACGCCGGAGCAATTGCGCAGCGACGCACAGCCACGCTTCCGGGTGATTGGCGACCTGCAACCGGCAAACGCGGCAAAGCTGTATCTGCGGGTCATGGATGGCCATGCTGGCAATGATCCGCACAGCGACACTCCGGATTACGAATTCAGCCTGACCCTTGATGAAGTCTGGGGCGCGTTCGGCAATGCGGGCAGCGGCACGTTGAGCGGACGTATCGAACGTCTGGACCGGCCGTTGGCCCTGCCGGAGCTGGAAAACCGCCTGATTGCCATCAAGCAGGTGTTCCCTGAGGCGCGCGAGCGGGTCGGCCTGAGTCCGCCGTTTCTGGCCTGGCTGGTTTCCAAGGAGCATCGCTTGTTTCACCAGCTGTGGCATGCCTCTCGGGACAAATGGCACAAGCTGCCCGAAGACAAGCGCAACGCCCTGCGTGGTATCGGCTGGCAGCCGGGGCCGCGCGAGAAAGAGCGTGATGCGCGTGGCCCGCACAAGGATCGCAACGGTTCGGGTGAAGACTTCTTTTACATGCACCGGCACATGCTGATTCAGGCCCGCAAGATTCAGGACCTGCCGTCGTGGCCGCGGTTTCCGTTGCCACAGCCTGAGCTGGAGCGTGACCGGTTGGGTTTCGCACGTTATTTCGATAATCACGACGGTTGTTCGCTGCCGCCCAACTGGCTGGCACAGGGCGATGAGGAATACACGCAACTGGTCAGCGATATCAAAAGCCACGAGACGTTTCACACGCACTTTCAGGTCTGGGAGTCGCAGTACCGCGACCCGCGCTTTCTGTCGAAGCTGACCTTGGGTCAGTTTGGTTCGCAGGTCGAGCTGGAACTGCACGACTGGCTGCACATGCGCTGGGCCTCCGTCGCCCGCGACCCTGCCAACGGCCAGCCGGTGCCGATGGCGCGTCGTTCGGACGACTTCGCCGAGCGCTGGTTCGAGCCGGAAAACGACTTCCTCGCCGATCCGTTTTCATCGCATGTGAACCCGGTGTTCTGGATGTTTCACGGCTGGATCGACGATCGCATCGACGACTGGTTCCGCGCTCACGAGCGCTTTCATCCGGGCGAAGTGAAGCGCCTGGAAGTCAATGGCGTGCCGTGGTTCGCAGCGGGCCGCTGGGTCGAAGTCAGCGACCCGTGGCTGGGCCCGGAGACTCATGGTTGCAGCACCGTGCCCGGGCAGGCGGCAGGCACGACCATGGAAATGGACCCGGAAGTCATGAAGCTTGCGCTGCGTATTACCTTTGCGGCGGATGACAAATTGAGCAACCTGCTACGCCGCGTGCCACGCAGGCCGTGGTATGCAAGGAATCTGTTGCCGGACAGGTGGTTTTAGCGGACGGCAGTGGAGGTTATCGTTCCCAGCGCTCCTGCTTGGGAATGCAGGTCAGGACGCGATGCGTCTCAAAGAGGACGCGGAGCGTCCCGAACGGCATGCGACGCAGAGCGTCGCACGATAATTGAGTTATCTGCGCAGACCGACGCAGAGCTTCAGTACGATAGTTGGGATTATCGTTCCGCATGCTCCAGCGTGGGAATGCAGGTCAGGACGCGATGCGTCTCAAAGAGGACGCGGAGCGTCCCGAACGGCATGCGACGCAGAGCGTCGCACGATAATTGAGTTATCTGCGCAGACCGATGCAGAGCTTCAGTACGATAGTTGGGATTATCGTTCCCTACGCTCCAGCGTGGGAATGCAGTTCTCGACGCTCTGCGTCGCACGATAGGGGGGCGTGCGCTCAGCGCACCTGCCAGCCGCCGCCCAGCGCTTTGTACAGCGCGATGCTCGCCTGCACCCGTGCCAGCCGCAACTGCACGCTTACGTCCTGTGCCTGGTACAGCGTGCGTTGGGTTTCCAGTACCGTCAGTAAGTCTTCGGCACCTTCTTCATAGCGGCTCTGGGCGATGTTGAAGGCGGTTTGCGCCTGTTTGAGTTCTTCTTCGTGCCAGTAGCGTTGCTGGTCCAGGCCTTGAATGCTGTTCAGGGCTTTTTCCACGTCGGCGAAGCTGTTGATGATCGCGCCGCGATAGGTTTCCAGCAGTTCTTCCTGACGTGCTGTGGCCCTGTCGCGCTCGGCAGCCAGACGGCCATTATTGAAGATCGGCCCGACCAGACCGGCAGCCAGGCTGCTGAACGGTGCGCGCAGCCAGTCTTCGGCGCGGGTGGCTTCGGTGCCGAGCCTGGCGCTCAGGGTCAGCTTTGGCAGCATGGCAGCGCGCGCCACCGTGACATCGGCTTGCGCCGCGGCCAGTTCAGCTTCGGCTTTGGCCAGATCCGGGCGGCGGGTCAGCAGTTCGCTGGGCAGACCGGGGCCGATGTCCGGCCAGTTCAGGGTGGCGAACGCCTGATCACCGAGGTTCAGATTCTGTACCGGCTGGCCGAGCAACGCTGCCAGGCTGATCAACTGCTCGTTGGCCAGTTGCTGAACGCGTGGCAGTTCGCGCTGCTGGGTGGCGACCAGGTTCTTCTGCTGCGCCAGTTCCAGTGCAGTGGCCGAACCCGAGTCGTAACGGGTCTGTACCAGCCTCAAAACGCTTTGCGCGTTGGCCAGGTTCAGCTCGGCAATCCGGCCTTGCTCGCGTGCCGCCAGGGTTTGCGCATAGCGGTCGGCGACGTTGCCGAGCAGGGTCAGTTCTACCGTCGCCTGATCGAATTCGCTGGCCCGCAGGCTTTGTAGCGCACTGTCGCGTCCGGCGGCGATACCGCCCCAGAAATCCACTTCATAGCTGGCGGTCAGGTCGCTGGTGAAGTTGTTGGTGTTGTTGTCGTCGGAAGGGTTGGCCTTGCGGTCGCTGTTGCGCACGAACTTGTTGCGTTCGCCGCGCAGGTCAAAGGCCAGCTCCGGAAGCAAAGGTGCGCCGCCAATGATGGCGCTGGCCTGCGCCTGACGCACACGAGCCATTGCTGCAGCGACTTCGTGGCTGTCGCGACTGGCCTGTTCGATCAGGCGATTCAATTGCGGGCTGCCGAACTGCTGCCACCAGCGGGCGTCGCTGCGCTGGGCGGCAGCGCTCTGGGCAAACGCCCAGCGTGCAGGTAGCTGAATGCCGCTGTCCAGGCGCGGAGCCGGGGTATTGCAGGCGGTCAGTAACAGGCAGACGGTCAAAAGAGAAAGGCTCGGCTTCATTGATTGTTCATTCACTGGTAAGGGCCGCAACCGGGTCGAGCCGGGCAGCTTTGCGGGCAGGCATGAAGCCGAAGATCACGCCGGTGACCAGTGCGCAGGCAAACGCTCCGGCCACTGCTGGCACGGTGAACGCAACCGCCACCTTGCTCAGCAACAAGGCTGCGCCCATGCCCAGCGCCAGCACGACACCGGCCAGCCCGCCGACCACGGAAAGCATCACCGCTTCGGTGAGGAACTGCCGCAGGATGTCGCTCTGCCGCGCGCCGGTGGCCATACGGATGCCGATTTCACGGGTGCGCTCACGCACGGTCATGAGCATGATGTTCATCACGCCGATGCCGCCGACCAGCAACGAGATGGCCGCAATCGAGCCGAGCATCAGCGACAGGGTGTTCTGGGTGCGTGCTTCAGCCTGGATCATCGCGGCGTTGTTGGTCAGCTCGTAATCCTGCTTGCCGTTATGCAGGCGTTGCAGCAGGTTGCGTATTGCTTCTTCGGCGTGTTTGACGTTGTTGGCATCGCGTGTAGCGATGGTGATGTACTCGGGGTCCTGCGAGCCAAACAGACGGATGCTGGCCGCCGAGTAGGGAATGGCGATGCGGTTGTCGCTGTCCAGGTCACCGGAAGTGGCGCCTTTTTCTTCAAGCACGCCGACTACCTGAAACGGTACGTTTTCGATCAGGATGTACTGGCCAATAGGGTCGGTGTGTTCGCCGAACAGTTTCTGGCGAACTTTGTAACCAATCACTGCCACGGCGGCAGCACTTTGCTCATCCGCTTCGCTGAAATAACTGCCTTCCACTACCGGCCAGTTGAAGATCGCCGGAAAGTGCGTGTCGTTGCCGCCGACATAGCTGGAATGATCGACGTTGCCGTAGCGCACGCCGGCCTGTCCGCCGTTGACCGGCATGATCATTTTTACCTCGGGCAACTCGCCCAGCGCCGCGACCTCTTCAAGCGTGATGATGCCCTTGGGCGCACGCGGGTTGGGGGCCTTGCCGTTCAGGTAAATGATGTTGGAGCCGAACGAGGACATCTGCGCCATGACCTGCCGTTTGCTGCCTTCACCGACCGCCAGCATGACCACCACCGATGCGACGCCGATAACGATACCCAGCAACGTCAGCGCGGTACGAAAGCGGTTGATCCACATCACCCGCCACGCGGCCTGAACCGCGTCGAGCAGTTCGCCTTTCCATGCCCCGCGACTGCCGCTGCCGTCGCTCAGACGCTTGCGCAGGTCGACGGCCTGTAGCGCAGCGGGGTTGGCTGAACGTGGCACGGACAGATCGCAGGCGGTATCGCTGACCACCAGGCCGTCGCTGATCTCGATGACCCGTTTGGCACGGGCTGCCACCTCCCGGTCATGGGTGATCAGGATCACCACATGGCCCTGGCTGGCCAGTTCGTCCAGCAGCGCCATGACCTCGGCGCCGCTGTGGCTGTCCAGCGCACCTGTGGGTTCGTCGGCGAGGATGATATGCCCGCCATTCATCAAGGCGCGGGCAATGGATACCCGTTGCTGCTGGCCGCCAGACAGCTGGTGTGGCCGGTTGCCGGTGCGCGACCCCAGGCCCAGCCGGTCGAGCAGTGCGGCAGCCCGGGCGTGGCGCTCTGCGGCGGGTGTGCCAGCGTAGATGGCTGGCATTTCAACGTTTTCCTGTGCCGAGCCGGAAGGGATCAGGTGGTAGCCCTGAAACACAAAACCGAATGCCTCGCGGCGCAGCCAGGCGAGTTCGTCGCTGCCCAGCTCGGCGACGTTTTCCCCGGCGAACAGGTATTCACCCGAGGTCGGGCGATCCAGGCAGCCGAGGATGTTCATCAGTGTCGACTTGCCGGAACCGGAGGCACCGACAATCGCTACGAATTCCCCGGCATGGATCGATAAATCGATACCACGCAGAACGTTGACCAGCGGGCTGTCGCCACCGCCGTAGGATTTGCGGATGGCGCGCAGGTCGATCAGCGGCGTTTGCATTCAGCCCCCGCTGCCGACAGAAGCCGGCACCAGCAGGCGATCACCTTCATTCAGGCCGTCGAGCACCTGCACGCGCAGGCGGTCGCTGATACCAGTGCGTACCTGACGGTTTTGCACCTCGCCATTGGCGGACAGCACCTGCGCGATCTGCACATCGGCCTGAGGGCCGTTCTGCAAGGCTGCGAGCGGGGCGGTCAGGGTGTTCTGCGCGCTGCCAGCGACAAAGAATATCTGTGCGGTCATTTCTGCCATCAGTGCCTGGTCGCTGTTATCCACGTCCAGCAGCACGGTGTACAGCACAACCCGACCGCCCCCGCTCTTGCGCGCGCTGCTCGGGCTGCCGCCACCCTGATTGGCTTGATCCAGCGGTCTGGGCGGCACCGGCAGGATTTGCCGTACAGTGCTGCTCCAGCGCCGGTTGCCGCCGCTGAGGGTGGTGAAATAGGCCGTCATGCCGGGTTTGACGTGGCCAATATCGGCTTCCGAGACTTCGGCCCATACCGTCATGGGCGACAAGCGGGCGATGCGCAGAATCAGCGGTGTCTGCTGTTGTGCGTTCAGGGTCTGACCTTCGCGCGCATCCAGTGCGACCACCGTACCGCTCATGGGCGCGTAGATGCGCGTGTAGCCCAGCGCCGCTTCGTCACTGCGCAGCGCCGCCTGAGCTTCGAGGATCTGCGCCTTGAACATGTCGACCCGTGCCTGTGTGGCACGAAATTCCGATTCCGCAGCCTGCACGTCTTCGGCACGCGTGGCACCGCCCGCCGCGAGGCGTTTCTGACGTTGTTGCTTCTGTTCGGCCAGCTCGTGCAGCGCCCGCTGTTCCTGAAGCTGGGCCTTGAGGTTTTCGATGGCGTAACGCGCGGCGTCCAGCCTGGCTTTTTGTGTCGACGGATCGATTTCGACCAGCAAGTCGCCTTCCTTGACCTGATCGCCGACCTGCGCGTGGATTTTCATGATCTGCCCGGTGGCCTGCGAGCCAACGTCCACATAGCTGCGTGGCTGCAAGGTGCCCAGTGCGGTCACGCTGTTTTCGATGTTGCTGCGGGTCACCGTCACGGTAGCTGTATGACCTTTGCTGTCGGGCATGATCTGCCAGGCACACACGGCGATGACCGGGAACAGGCACAGCGCCACGAGAAGGGCGCGTCGAGGAGGGCGAGAGCGTTTCATGCAGGTTCCTGGGGTGGGAAAAATCAACCGATCGACGGACGCCGGCTGCAGAGCGGGCCTTTATATAGAGCTGCCCTTTAAACGAGGGATGAGGACGGGAATTTAGCGTCGGCTGCGGGTTGCATTGCGCGAGTAAATTTTGCGTCTGCGCTTCGTTTAAGGGGAGCGGCTAATTCGGGTCGTCTTGTCGAGTTGGAGTCAGCGTGATTATTTCCAGACCCCTGTGCGGTTTTGTGTTTGCAGGTCTTTCTTTCGCGGTGATATTGCCTGCCCAGGCCCTGGTTGCCGCGGATCATCAGGCCGCCCGTGCCGAAATCCGGCGTACCGGTTTTGGCGTGCCGCATATCGTCGCCGCCAATGAGCGCGGTCTGGGTTACGGCATCGGTTATGCGTATGCGCAGGACAACCTGTGCCTGCTGGCCAACGAAATCGTCACCGTAAACGGCGAGCGCTCACGCTATTTCGGGCCGGACAAGGCGACCCTTGAGCAACGCAGCAACATGGCCAGCGACCTGCTGTTCAAGTGGCTCAACACGCCTGAGGCACTGGCTGATTTCTGGAAAGCCCAGCCGCCCGAGATTCGCCAGTTGATGCAGGGCTATGTCGCCGGCTACAACCGCTCGCTGGGTGAGCAGAAGGCCAAGGGGCTGCCGCAGCCTTGCGCAGCCGATTGGGTTCGACCGATCAGTACCGATGATTTGCTGCGCCTTACTCGCCGCTTGCTGGTCGAGGGCGGCGTAGGGCAGTTCACTGAGGCACTGGCGGGTGCCAAACCGCCTTCTGCGCAAAAGCCATTGCAGGTTGATAGTCAGCAGGTTCAGGCGCTGCAATTGGCCGCTGTGCGCAACCAGCGCTTTGCCCTGGAGCGTGGCAGCAATGCCGTTGCAGTAGGGCATGAGCTGTCCGCCAATGGGCGCGGCATGCTGTTGGCCAACCCGCATTTTCCATGGGGCGGCGGCATGCGTTTCTATCAAATGCACCTGACCATTCCTGGCAAGCTCGACGTGATGGGCGCCGCATTGCCGGGCCTGCCGCTGATCAATATCGGTTTCAACCGGCATCTGGCCTGGAGCCATACCGTCGACACGTCGAAACACTTCACCTTGCATCGCTTGCAGCTCGACCCGAAAGACTCGACCCGTTACCTGCTGGATGGAAAATCCATCGCTATGCGCCAGCAGCAAGTCAGCGTCGAGGTGAAGCAGCCGGACGGTAGCCTCAAGGCTGTGCCGCGCATTATTTATTCGTCGACGTTCGGCCCGATCGTGCAGTGGCCGGGCAAGCTGGACTGGGATGACAAGTTCGCCTTCAGCCTGCGTGACGCCAACCTGGAAAACGACCGTGTGTTACAGCAGTGGTATTCGATGGACAAGGCTGACAGCCTCAAGGCGTTTCAGGATTCGGTGCACAAGATTCAGGGCATTCCGTGGGTCAATACCCTGGCGGTCGATGCCAAGGGGCAGGCGCTGTACATGAACCTCTCGGTAGTACCGAACGTGGACGCCGCCAAGCTCGCCAAGTGCAGTGACCCGCGCATCGGCACCGAGCTGATCGTGCTCGACGGCTCGCGCAGTGAATGTAACTGGGACATATCCGCGGAGGCGGCTCAGGCGGGTATTTATCCGTCCTCACGCCAGCCGCAACTGTTGCGTAGCGACTTTGTGCAGCATTCCAATGACTCTGCCTGGATGGTCAATCCCGCGGCACCACTGAAGGGATTTTCGCCGTTGATCAGCCAGGACGGTCAGCCACTCGGTCAGCGTGCGCGCTTTGCGCTGGATCGACTGGGCGGCCTGCAACGGGCTGGCAAGGTCAGCGCCGAGAACCTGCAAGCGATGGTCATGGACAACGAGGTGTATCAGGCCGGGCAAGTGCTGCCGGATCTGTTGAAGTTCTGTGCTTCGGAGCTGGGCGATGATGCTGCGCGTCTGACGCCGTTGTGTGCCGCTCTGAAAGCCTGGGACGGACGCGCTGATCTGAACAGTGGCATCGGTTTCGTGTACTTCCAGCGGATCGTGACGTCCATGCAAGGCGTTGCCTCGCGCTGGCGCGTGGTGTTCGACCCGCAGAACCCGACCCACACGCCAAGCGGGCTGGCCATTGAAAACCCTCAGGTTGCCAGCGCACTGCGCGCCGCCATGCTTGCGGCGGTTGATGAGGTGGCCAAGGCCGGTCTTTCGCCCGAGAGTAAATGGGGCGACATTCAGGTCTCCAGCCTCAGCGGCAAACCCATTCCGATTCATGGTGGCCCGGCCGGGCTCGGCATCTACAACGCCATGCAGACCATCGCTGGCAAGGGCGGCAAGCGTGAGGTGGTCAGCGGCACCAGCTATCTGCAGGTGGTGACGTTTGATGAACAGGGGCCCAAAGCGCAAGGTCTGCTGGCGTTCTCTGAATCGAGCAACCCGCAGTCGGCTCATTCAAGGGACCAGACCGAGGCGTTTTCGAAAAAGCAGTGGAGTGTGTTGCCGTTCACCGAACAGCAGATCAAGGCTGATCCGGCGTATCAGGTGCAGGTGATCAGCGAGGAGGGCAGCCGCTGAACATGGCAGGAGAAGCGTTTGGGCCGTACGGCCCAAATGCGCTTGCCTGTCGGGATTAGCCGCCGGGCGTATCGATATCGGCATCAACACCTTGGGTAGGCTGATGATTGCGCAGATCCTCGGTTTTTTCCTCTGGCTCATGGTCAGGCACGTAAGCACTGTCGCTGGATGACTGGCTTTGGCTTTGGCCTTGAGACTGAGACTGGCTGGGAGCGGGGCTTTGGCCCTGATTCTGGCCACCGCCTTTTTCCGTCTCCGGTTTTACGTCCGCAACCTGCGGCTCGATGGCCGGGTCGTTGCGGTCTGCGCCCTGGTCAGCGGGCGTATGCTGGCCCGGTGGCTGCTCTTTCTGACGTTGCGGTTCGATGGACATGAGTACCTCGATATCTGTTTCAGAAAATGGTCTGACAGGGTTTCGAAAGGTAGCCATATGGATCGTTCGATTCAGTTGCCGAACGGTGCTGAAAGATGGTGAGGCAGGATGGAGTGTTGTGTGTGGCTACGGGAGGCGCGATGTTCGCGAAGGGGGCCGTACAGTTGCATGAGATGCATTGAACGGAATATAGCCTTCGCGAACAGGTTCGCTACAGAAGATATAGGCAGCGCGTTAGAGCACTTTTTTGATCGCGTCGCACACGGCATCAATATTCTTCTGGTTCAGCGCCGCCACGCAGATACGCCCGGTATCCAGCGCGTAAATGCCGAATTCGCTGCGCAGGCGTTGTGCCTGTGCGGCGGTCAGGCCGGAGTAGGAGAACATGCCGCACTGACGGCCGACAAAGCTGAAGTCCTGACCAGCCGGGTTATCCGCCAGGCGCTCGACCATGGCTTTGCGCATGCCTTGGATACGCACGCGCATCTCGCCGAGTTCTTCTTCCCACAGGGCGCGCAGTGCCGGGTCATTGAGGACCGCAGCGGAAATGATTGCGCCGTGGGTCGGCGGGTTGGAGTAGTTGGTGCGGATCACGCGCTTGACCTGCGACAGAACGCGGGCGGTTTCTTCTTTCGATTCGGTAATGATCGACAGCGCGCCGACACGTTCGCCATACAGCGACAGCGATTTGGAAAACGAGCTGGAGGCGAAGAAGGTCAGGCCCGACTCGGCGAACAGGCGCACAGCCAGTGCATCTTCCTGAATGCCTTGACCGAAGCCCTGATACGCCATGTCCAGAAACGGTACGTGGCCCTTGGTCTTGACCACTTCCAGCACTTTTTTCCAGTCGTCCAGGCTCAGATCGACGCCGGTCGGGTTGTGGCAGCAGGCGTGCAGCACGACGACCGAGTTGTTCGGCAGGTTCTGCAGGTCTTCAAGCATGCCGGCGCGGTTCACGTCGTGGGTGGCAGCGTCGTAGTAGCGATAGTTCTGCACCGGGAAACCTGCGGTTTCGAACAGCGCGCGGTGGTTTTCCCAGCTTGGGTCGCTGATCGCTACCACTGCGTTGGGCAGCAGTTGCTTGAGGAAGTCGGCACCAATCTTCAAGGCACCTGTGCCGCCGACCGATTGAGTGGTCAGTACACGGCCTGAGGCGATCAGCGGTGAATCGGCCCCCAGCAGCAGTTTTTGCACGGCCTGGTCATAAGCGGCAATGCCGTCGATCGGCAGGTAACCGCGCGGCGCGTGCTGGGCGACACGGATCTTTTCAGCTTCAGCCACGGCACGCAGCAGAGGAATGCGCCCGTCTTCATCACAGTAGACGCCTACGCCAAGGTTGACCTTGGTGGTGCGGGTGTCAGCGTTGAAGGCTTCGTTGATACCCAGGATCGGATCGCGGGGTGCCATTTCGACAGCGGAAAACAGGCTCATTGTGCGGCGGCTCTTGATGAAGAGTGGGTAGGGATGCACGCTGCGGCTGGATGCGCCAAAGCGGTGCACAAACAGCGCTTAGTATAGAGAGCATCCCCTTGTCGGGCGACAGGCCGGACGGCTTTTTTCGAGCTTTATATGCATATTTTCAGAACGTTCGTCCCGTTCGAACCTCAATGCTTTAAGTGCGTGACTTGAAAGGCCAGCATATGGCTCCATCTAGTAAGCATCATTTCAAGACATCGCACGCCTTTTCCCGGCGGGACCGGGCGTTGGCGATGATTTCGTCATGGCCTGTCAGTCCATTCAGGTGAGGCGAGCCCTTTGCGCGATCCCGTCGCGTACGAATCACGTCGCGTATGAACCAAGAGGTAGGATATGTCCGAGTTTCAGCTCGTTACCCGTTTTGAGCCAGCCGGCGATCAGCCCGAGGCCATTCGCCAACTGGTCGAAGGGATCGACGCAGGGCTCGCGCACCAGACCTTGCTGGGGGTGACCGGCTCGGGCAAGACGTTCAGCATCGCCAACGTGATTTCCCAGGTGAAGCGCCCGACGCTGGTCCTGGCGCCGAACAAGACCCTGGCCGCGCAGTTGTATGGCGAGTTCAAGGCGTTCTTCCCGAACAACGCCGTGGAATACTTCGTTTCCTATTACGACTACTACCAGCCCGAGGCCTATGTGCCGTCGTCGGACACCTTCATCGAGAAGGATGCGTCGATCAACGACCACATCGAGCAGATGCGCCTGTCTGCAACCAAGGCGCTGCTGGAGCGCAAGGACGCGATCATCGTCACCACGGTGTCGTGCATCTACGGCCTGGGCAGTCCGGAAACCTATCTGCGCATGGTCATGCACATCGATCGCGGCGACAAACTTGATCAGCGCGCCCTGTTGCGGCGACTGGCCGACCTGCAGTACACCCGTAACGACATGGACTTCGCCCGTGCGACGTTCAGGGTGCGTGGCGATGTCATCGATATCTACCCGGCCGAATCCGATCTGGAAGCGATCCGCGTCGAGCTGTTCGATGATGAGGTCGAGAGCCTGTCGGCGTTTGATCCGCTGACCGGTGAGGTGATCCGCAAGCTGCCGCGCTTCACGTTCTACCCCAAGAGCCATTACGTTACCCCGCGCGAGACGCTGGTCGAGGCAATGGAAGGGATCAAGGTCGAGCTGCAGGAGCGTCTTGAATACCTGCGCACTCAGAACAAGCTCGTGGAAGCCCAGCGTCTGGAGCAACGGACCCGCTTTGATTTGGAGATGATGCTGGAGCTGGGCTACTGCAACGGTATCGAAAACTACTCGCGCTACCTGTCGGGCCGTCCTTCCGGTGCGCCGCCACCGACTCTGTTCGATTACCTGCCCCCCGATGCCTTGCTGGTGATCGACGAGTCCCACGTCAGCGTGCCGCAGGTCGGCGCGATGTATAAAGGTGACCGCTCACGCAAGGAAACCCTGGTCGAGTACGGGTTTCGTTTGCCATCGGCGCTGGATAACCGGCCCATGCGCTTTGACGAGTGGGAGGCGATCAGCCCGCAAACCATTTTTGTCTCGGCGACGCCGGGCAACTATGAAGCGGAACACGCCGGGCGCGTCGTGGAGCAGGTCGTGCGTCCGACCGGCCTGGTGGACCCGCAGATCGAAATCCGCCCGGCGCTGACCCAGGTCGACGACCTGTTGTCGGAAATCCACAAACGTACGGCGCTGGAAGAGCGGGTGCTGGTCACCACGCTGACCAAGCGCATGTCAGAGGATTTGACCGATTACCTCAGCGACCACGGGGTGCGAGTGCGTTACCTGCACTCGGACATCGATACGGTTGAACGTGTCGAAATCATCCGCGACCTGCGTCTGGGCACCTTCGATGTGCTGGTGGGGATCAACCTGCTGCGTGAGGGCCTGGACATGCCGGAAGTGTCGCTGGTGGCGATTCTCGATGCCGACAAGGAAGGTTTCCTGCGTTCCGACCGTTCGCTGATTCAGACCATTGGTCGGGCTGCGCGTAACCTCAATGGCCGGGCGATCCTGTACGCCGACCGCATCACCGGTTCCATGGAGCGCGCCATTGGCGAAACCGAACGGCGCCGCGATAAACAGCTCGCCTTCAACCTTGAGCACGGCATTACCCCAAAAGGCGTGTTCAAGGACGTTGCCGACATCATGGAAGGCGCTACCGTGCCGGGCTCGCGCAGCAAGAAGCGCAAGGGCATGGCCAAGGCCGCCGAAGAAAACGCTCGCTACGAAAACGAACTGCGCTCGCCGAGCGAGATCAACAAGCGCATTCGTCAACTGGAAGAGAAAATGTACCAGTTGGCCCGCGACCTGGAATTCGAAGCTGCTGCGCAGATGCGCGACGAGATCGGCAAGTTGCGGGAGCGGTTGCTGGCGGTTTGATTTGTGTGCTGGATACGCAACTGATCACAGTGCCAATGCTCTGGCACTTTGTTAGTGACGCTTTGTGTCACATCTGTGCTGCAGCACGACGTCCAAGCCATACGCGCAGCCGCTGCCAACGCAGTGTTTTTCAACCGCGATGGCACAGACGACGCAAATTGCGACCTTAGTGACGGCTGAGTCCTGGCGCTGATCCGGGGGTAGCCTGGCAGGACGCCAGGCTAG
>NZ_LKEK01000079.1:0-25138 GCF_001466905.1 Pseudomonas sp. ICMP 3272 | reverse complement strand
CCTTTGCAATGAAATCGAGTAGGACGGGGCACGAGAAACCTTGTCTGAATATGGGGGGACCATCCTCCAAGGCTAAATACTACTGACTGACCGATAGTGAACCAGTACCGTGAGGGAAAGGCGAAAAGAACCGCGGAGAGCGGAGTGAAATAGATCCTGAAACCGTATGCGTACAAGCAGTGGGAGCCCACTTTGTTGGGTGACTGCGTACCTTTTGTATAATGGGTCAGCGACTTATTTTCAGTGGCGAGCTTAACCGAATAGGGGAGGCGTAGCGAAAGCGAGTCTTAATAGGGCGTCTAGTCGCTGGGAATAGACCCGAAACCGGGCGATCTATCCATGGGCAGGTTGAAGGTTGGGTAACACTAACTGGAGGACCGAACCGACTACCGTTGAAAAGTTAGCGGATGACCTGTGGATCGGAGTGAAAGGCTAATCAAGCTCGGAGATAGCTGGTTCTCCTCGAAAGCTATTTAGGTAGCGCCTCATGTATCACTGTAGGGGGTAGAGCACTGTTTCGGCTAGGGGGTCATCCCGACTTACCAAACCGATGCAAACTCCGAATACCTACAAGTGCCGAGCATGGGAGACACACGGCGGGTGCTAACGTCCGTCGTGAAAAGGGAAACAACCCAGACCGTCAGCTAAGGTCCCAAAGTCATGGTTAAGTGGGAAACGATGTGGGAAGGCTTAGACAGCTAGGAGGTTGGCTTAGAAGCAGCCACCCTTTAAAGAAAGCGTAATAGCTCACTAGTCGAGTCGGCCTGCGCGGAAGATGTAACGGGGCTCAAACCATGCACCGAAGCTACGGGTATCATCTTTTGATGATGCGGTAGAGGAGCGTTCTGTAAGCCTGTGAAGGTGAGTTGAGAAGCTTGCTGGAGGTATCAGAAGTGCGAATGCTGACATGAGTAACGACACTGGGTGTGAAAAACACCCACGCCGAACGACCAAGGTTTCCTGCGCAACGTTAATCGACGCAGGGTTAGTCGGTCCCTAAGGCGAGGCTGAAAAGCGTAGTCGATGGAAAACAGGTTAATATTCCTGTACTTCTGGTTATTGCGATGGAGGGACGGAGAAGGCTAGGCCAGCCTGGCGTTGGTTGTCCAGGTTTAAGGTGGTAGGCTGAGATCTTAGGTAAATCCGGGATCTTAAGGCCGAGAGCTGATGACGAGTGTTCTTTAGAACACGAAGTGGTTGATGCCATGCTTCCAAGAAAAGCTTCTAAGCTTCAGGTAACCAGGAACCGTACCCCAAACCGACACAGGTGGTTGGGTAGAGAATACCAAGGCGCTTGAGAGAACTCGGGTGAAGGAACTAGGCAAAATGGCACCGTAACTTCGGGAGAAGGTGCGCCGGTGAGGGTGAAGCATTTACTGCGTAAGCCCACGCCGGTCGAAGATACCAGGCCGCTGCGACTGTTTATTAAAAACACAGCACTCTGCAAACACGAAAGTGGACGTATAGGGTGTGACGCCTGCCCGGTGCCGGAAGGTTAATTGATGGGGTTAGCGCAAGCGAAGCTCTTGATCGAAGCCCCGGTAAACGGCGGCCGTAACTATAACGGTCCTAAGGTAGCGAAATTCCTTGTCGGGTAAGTGCCGACCTGCACGAATGGCGTAACGAGGGCGGCGCTGTCTCCACCCGAGACTCAGTGAAATTGAAATCGCTGTGAAGATGCAGTGTATCCGCGGCTAGACGGAAAGACCCCGTGAACCTTTACTATAGCTTTGCACTGGACTTTGAATTTGCTTGTGTAGGATAGGTGGGAGGCTTTGAAGCGTGGACGCCAGTCTGCGTGGAGCCAACCTTGAAATACCACCCTGGCAACTTTGAGGTTCTAACTCAGGTCCGTTATCCGGATCGAGGACAGTGTATGGTGGGTAGTTTGACTGGGGCGGTCTCCTCCTAAAGAGTAACGGAGGAGTACGAAGGTGCGCTCAGACCGGTCGGAAATCGGTCGTAGAGTATAAAGGCAAAAGCGCGCTTGACTGCGAGACAGACACGTCGAGCAGGTACGAAAGTAGGTCTTAGTGATCCGGTGGTTCTGTATGGAAGGGCCATCGCTCAACGGATAAAAGGTACTCCGGGGATAACAGGCTGATACCGCCCAAGAGTTCATATCGACGGCGGTGTTTGGCACCTCGATGTCGGCTCATCACATCCTGGGGCTGAAGCCGGTCCCAAGGGTATGGCTGTTCGCCATTTAAAGTGGTACGCGAGCTGGGTTTAGAACGTCGTGAGACAGTTCGGTCCCTATCTGCCGTGGACGTTTGAGATTTGAGAGGGGCTGCTCCTAGTACGAGAGGACCGGAGTGGACGAACCTCTGGTGTTCCGGTTGTCACGCCAGTGGCATTGCCGGGTAGCTATGTTCGGAAAAGATAACCGCTGAAAGCATCTAAGCGGGAAACTTGCCTCAAGATGAGATCTCACTGGAACCTTGAGTTCCCTAAAGGGCCGTCGAAGACTACGACGTTGATAGGTTGGGTGTGTAAGCGCTGTGAGGCGTTGAGCTAACCAATACTAATTGCCCGTGAGGCTTGACCATATAACACCCAAGCAATTTGCGTCGAATGACCAGATTGCGGTGACTGTGAAGACGACNTCGGTACCCGAATTTCTTGACGACCATAGAACATTGGAACCACCTGATCCCATCCCGAACTCAGTAGTGAAACGATGTATCGCCGATGGTAGTGTGGGGTTTCCCCATGTGAGAGTAGGTCATCGTCAAGATTAAATTCCAGAAACCCTCATCGCTTACGCGTTGAGGGTTTTTGTTTAAGTAGAAGCATCAAAATTCGCTGGGACGTTACCTGTTAACGGACTGGCAACAGAATTTCTTGACGACCATAGAGCATTGGAACCACCTGATCCCATCCCGAACTCAGTAGTGAAACGATGTATCGCCGATGGTAGTGTGGGGTTTCCCCATGTGAGAGTAGGTCATCGTCAAGATTGAATTCCGAAACCCCTCATCGCTCTTGCGATGAGGGGTTTTGTCGTTATGGAGCCTGAAAAAAGCCTGCGCAGGCTTTCGCGCTGAGCGGGCTTCAGTGATGGTGCGTGAATCAGCCAAAAAGGCTGCGTACGTTACTCATCGCGCCGTCAGCAAACCCCTGAAGAAAAGCTTCAAATGCCTCCCCTTCAGGACCTCCCTGAACAGGGTCGGCAACAATCGTCCAACGGGCCAAACACGCACCTTCCCCGGTAGCTTCAACAGTCATTGCCGCCCATAGGTTACTCACCGGTAAGCTGGTGTGGATCAGTGACCAGGTCATGTACAGCGCCTGATCATCCCGTGAGTTCAGTTGTTCGATGGCCACGTTGCCGTCCTTGAACAGTTTCCTTCGAACCGAGCCTGGCCCTTCCCCAGTGACTTCAATGCTGTCCAGCGCGGGTATGAAGGCTTGGAAACCACCAAAATTCCCCACCACGGCCCATACGCTGGCTACGTTACCGGGTACTTCCACGGCTGAGGCCACTCGGCACGACACCGGATTCTGGATAAGGGTGTCGGGCTTCAGATTACTGTGAAGTGTGCTCATGTCTTTCTCCATTTACGTCAGTGGGTATCAATTCAGATGAAGCCGATTTCTTTCAGGTAATCGCAGCCCTTGCGCAACAGCACAGGGGTTTTCTGCGGGTATTGCTCGCCCATACGGTGAATACCGCTGAGGGTGTTGCGGTACTCGATCATCGAGATGTCGCCGATGTCTTCTTCAAACCCGTCGAGATAGAAACCCAGCACACCAAACAAAGCGTTCTGGCTGTCAACACGGCCGAGTTGGGCCTGCCATTGCTCGACGCTGACCAGCTCGAACTGACGGCCTGCCTCGCGGAAGGCGTCCACATAGTTATTCCAGCTCAAGGGCTCAGGGTTATGCAGGTTGAACACGGCGTGTTCCGGTTGATAACGACTGGCATGGAAGCCGATGAAGCGTGCCAGGAAGTCCACCGGCATCAGGTCGAAGTTGATGGCGAACGCCGGAACCTGACCCAGTTGCAGCGAGCCTTTGAGCATCAGCATCAGGCGGTTTTTTTGCGGCTGGCACACGCCGGTGACGCTGTTGAACGCGATATTGCCGGGCCGATAGATGTTCACCCAGGCACCTTGCTCTCGCGCGCGCTGCAGAACACGCTCAGCTACCCATTTGGACAGGTTGTAACCGTTCTTGATGTAGATCGGCGGGGTAGCGGCAGCGGGCTGTTCAAGCACGTTACCGGCTGCATCGACTGCACTGCAGGCGGAAAGGGTCGAGACGAAGTTGAAGATCTTTTTGCTGCGCCCCTCACACAGCTTCAGGCATTCAAAGACCGGCGCAACATTGTCTTTGACGAGGGTTTCATAGTCCTGCACATGGTTCACATTGGCAGCGTTATGCACCAGCGCACCGAACTCGCTATCCAGTCGTTCATATACCGCTTCAGTGAGACCCAGCCTGGGCCTGGTCACGTCAGCGGCGTAGACCTTCACGCGACTCAGGTCCAGATGATCCAGACGGTTTTCCCGCAGTGAATGCTCGAAACGCTGTTGTGCGCTTTGCCCCGCAGTTTCACGAACCAGGCAGGCGATCTCTGTCGCCCCCCAGTTCAACAGCGCTTCAACGATATGCACACCGAGAAAACCGTTGGCACCGGTAACAATCACTTTATGAACATCACCCAGCTGGCTGATGGGCAAAGTCGTCAGCGGGGTATTCGCGTCGGCATCCAATAGAGCCTGCGCACTGATGGTGTAAGCCGAAGCACCATCGCTGTCGATCAGGCTGGCCAGTGTCAGGACGGTAGGTGCTTCGATAAAACGGTTGATCGGAATGCTGCGCCCAAACCGCTCACGAACCCCCAGCAGCAGGCGTGACAGCAGAATCGAATGACCGCCCAGATTGAAAAAGCTTTCGTCCGTAGAGATATCTTCTGACGGCAGTTCCAGCAGCTCGGCCCATAACGCCAGCAGCGCTTGCTCCTGCTCGGTCTGTGGCAGACGCCCCGTGCGTTGTCCGCTGAAGCTCAGCGGTATTTCCAGAAGTGCCTTGCGATCGACCTTGCCGTTGCTGGCAAACGGCAGACCGGGCAGCGTCGTGTACGCAGCAGGATGCATGTAGTCAGGCAGCAGGCGTTGCACATGCGCTCTCAACGCCTGTTCGTCATGCTCCCGATACGGTTGAGCGAGAAACGCCAGAATGCGTCGCTGCCCGTCGATCACCACAGCCACCTGTCGATACAGCCCGCTGTCGCGCAAACAATGCTCGATCTCTTCCGGCTCGACCCGAAAGCCGCGAATCTTTACCTGATTATCGCGTCGTCCGCTCAGTACGATGCCATCAGCCGTCCACTTGGCGATATCGCCGGTGCGATAGGCCCGCAGTTGCTGCCCGTCCGGCTTGGTCAGCCACACATAGCGCTCGGCGGTAAGCGGGGGATTGTTTACGTAGCCCAGGCAAACACCAGGACCGACGATATACAGCTCACCCGGCGTTTGCTCCGCTACGGGTTGCAATTGCTCGTCGAGAATCCAAGCCTGGCTGTTGGCAATCGGTCGTCCCAGATGCCGATTGCTGCTGGACGGCCCGAACTCACAGGCCGTGACCAACACGGTGGCTTCGGTAGGGCCATACAGGTTGTGGAAATGACACTGCCTGGTGAGTTGCGCAATCACATGCGGCTCACAGACGTCGCCCCCGGTCATGACATGCTCCAGCCCCAAAGGCTGATCCAGCGGCAGAATGCTCAACAGTGCCGGTGGCAGAAACGCGTGAGTGATGCCTTGTTGCAGCACGCTGACCAGTTGCAATGGATCGCGCCGCTGGTCTTCATCAGGCACCACCAGTTCGGCGCCACTGAGCCAGGTGGGAAAAATGTCGATGATCGACGAATCAAAGCTCAACGTAGAAAACTGCAGCACCCGGCTCTGCTCGCGCAGGCTCACATACTCGGCGTACCAGGCAGTGAAATGGCTGAGGTTGTGCTGGCTGAGCAATACGCCTTTCGGCTGCCCGGTGGTGCCTGACGTGTACAGCGCCATGCAGGGCGCGTTCTGCGCGGCATGAACGCGCATATCGGCTGAAACGGCATCCCCCACAGGCACCGCAGCGATATCCAGTGCCGGAAACTCCGCAGCGGCCAGAGGGTGCGAGCCGTCGTGAAGCAACAGCATCGCTCCCGAGTTTTCCAGAATGTACTGCTGACGCTGCAAAGGCTGGCCAGGATCAAGCGGCAGATAAACCGCACCGCAGCCCAGAATCGCCAGAATGCCCGCATACAACTCGGGTGACTTGGGCAGGCAGATGCCGATCACCGGAGGCGTGTCGGCTTTCGCAGACGCCAGCAAAGGCAGCAACAGGCGCTGAATGGCGATGCTGTGCGCGTGCAGTTCACGATAGCTGAGCGTCTGATTGCGAACGGACAGTGCCGGACGTTCGGCAAACATCAGCAGCGCCTGTTCCAGCCGCTCGGTGATCGAGGTTTCAGCCCGCTTCAGCAGGTGTGGTTGTTCTGTCTGATTCAGGCGATGCTCGAAGAGCAAATCATCCATCGCCTGCAAACCATCCTGCCGGTCACTCTGAGCGGGTGTTGCAGTAGGCAGACTGTTGAAATAATCATCGTCCCTGGACAGTCGGCTGACCTGCAATGCCACCATCCCCACCATGCCTGCTACAGCCGCATCACGCAGTACCCGGCCGTTGCCTGACTCCTCGGCCGGCAGCCACTCATGAGCTATCAGGCGTCGCGCGTTGGCCGGCCCATGCCAGCAGAGCAGCTCCAGGCGAGGCAGACCGTGTGCCAGCGCCGCGCTGAAGCCGACCCGCAGGCCCAGATGAGTGCCGTGGCCTCGTACCCCGCGAAGGTCCAGACTGCCGTCTTCGATCAGGACGCAACCGTCAGGCATCGTCAACGCATACAGCGCCTGCTGGTCAGACAGATGCCGCACGCCATGGCCGTGGTCCAGCAGCTCGGCATTCAGCTCGCTCAGGGTCAGGCTGTGACCGATGAGCACAATCTCCAGGCGCTTCATTGCAGCGTCCCCTGAAACGGCAGATAGTCCGCCAGCGCACGCTGCACACAGGGATCGTCCAGCATCGAGCTGCTCTTGAAGAAGCGCACAATATTGGCGACCAGCGGGTGGTGGCGGTTGACAGGAAAACTCACGGCCCTGGTTTCGTCCTTGAGCGCCTGCTTGATGGTATCCGGCACCTGCAAGTGCTCGATCAGGGTGAAATCGAAGCCATTCTGTATGTCATTGGTCAAATACTGAGCGATAAACACCGGCAGGATGCGCGCGATGGATTCCCGATCCTGCTCGTCTGCGGTGTGCCAGTAGATTCGTACCAGCCGCGCCCAGAAACCCGAATGACGTCCCTCGTCCAGCAGATGATCAGCCATCAGTCCCTTGACCGATTGCTTGACCGAGTCGTCCTTGGCGAACGCCGCCACGTCATTGGTCACGGTGTTTTCCGCGATAGCCACGCAGATCAGTTCAACTGCACTGCGCAGATGCTCCGGAGCCAGAGCCAGCGCGGCGGGTATGGCCCGGCTGAGTTCGATTTCGTCAGGCAGCTGGATCGGCTCGATGCCCGTCAGCGCGATGGTCTGTTGCATGAAGTCCATCGCCACCAGCGCGTGATAGTCCTCGTCGACCACCACCGTCATCGCGTCATAGCGGCAGGCAAACGGGAAGCGAATCGTGAAGTTGTCCTTGGCGATACTGCGTGCGGTCTTGTCGACGATCTCGGTTTCAAAGATCACCACATCGTTGATGAACTTATAGAGGCTCTGCACCAGTGCGTAGTCGCGCAAATGCGCGCACTCGCGGGTAAACGTGTCACTGAGCACCAGCGGCTGACGGCTGAGGGGGTAGATCAGTTTTTCATCGTTCTCGACCATTCTGCGCGGACGAGTACGAATGGTGGCGCGGCCTTCCCACGCATCGATAAACGACGTGTAGTCTTCTGCTTTCATGATGTCTTCCTTGTAAAGGCTTCAGGGTGTTGCGAGCGGGTGTTACGCACTGGCCTGCATCAATGGCGCGCGCATGCTCATGCGCAGCGTGTCCCATAGCCGGACCCTGCTTTCCACCGCTGCGATGGCCGCCTGATACACCTCTCGTTCACGCTGCGCGTCGCCGCCAATCAGACGGGCCAGCAACTGCTCCGCTGCCGGGCCGTGGTCCTCGGAGTCCACTTCGATGTGGCGCTCCAGGTAGTAACGGAAGGTGGGTGCCTGTTCGACGGTGATGCCCCAGTCGTCGAGGATGCTCTGGAACATCTGTGGGATGACGCTTTCGCGCCCGTGCAGAAACGCCGCAGCAACGCTGTGTGCGGGGGCATGAAGGGCGGTGTCGAGGGTGTGCGTCACGAATGCTGATGCGGCCTGGCCTGCGTTGACCCGTTGCAGGGCCGTTGTGTAATGCAGACCCTGCTGCTGCAGCTGGATGAAACGCTCGATCTGTAACGTGCTCGCGCCAATCTCGCGCATGGCGTCCAGGTACAGCTCGAAGTGGCTGTAATGACCTGAATCCAATCGGTCGTCGGACTCTTCCCCCAGCACGATCTCGTTGATCAGGCGGGCGGCGCAGGCATCGGTCGGTGGCAGCCACGGCAGTTGCGTGCAGGTCAGTTCCTGTTGCAGACGTTTGGTCAGAGACATGAAATCCCAGACGGCGAATACATGGGTTTCCATAAAGCGTCGCAATACGCCCAACGTCGTGATTTCGGCAAAGATCGGGTGACGGCTAAGTTCAACTTTCTTTTGGTCGAGCAGCGTTTTCTCACAATGCATGGTGATGTTCCTATGGTCATGGTAGCGGTAGGTGGCAGTACAGTTATTCGAAGTTTTAACGTGTCGTCCGTGCAGGATGAATGTGATGAAAGACCTGAATGCAAGGCGAACAAAGGCCTGAAGGCAGGGGCGATAATTAGCCGCAACTGCACGTCGGTTATAGCCATTCAAGAGCGTCCATAACTTCAACTTGCCGGTCTGTAGCCCTTATGGATTGCGGCTTTGCGTCCGGCTGCCGTCAATTACGCTGACGGCGAAGAAAACTTAAAACAAATTTAATGCAGTGCGCAATTCTTTTTTAATAATATTTAAGTTGTTGTTTTTGCGGCGTGTAAGTTGCCATATAAAACACGTGGAATATGTTTTATAGGGACGCAGGCAACCCTTCCGACTGATTGAGTCAGAATTATCAATAATGAGTGAATGCCTCACTCAGCGTTGCCGTTATGCTGAATAATCAGGTGCCTGGGTTTTTTAATGGGCAATGTTGGAAATGACTTCCAATGTCGGTTTGCCCCGTTCAACAACTCCTTGTTCATTGGGTTCAAATGAACACAGAACTGCTCCGGTGCTGCGTGGACAGTTCAGCCGTAGCCAGAGAACACCCTCAGGTTGAGTCCT
The DNA here is from genome assembly GCF_001466905.1 of Pseudomonas sp. ICMP 3272. NCBI lineage: Bacteria > Pseudomonadati > Pseudomonadota > Gammaproteobacteria > Pseudomonadales > Pseudomonadaceae > Pseudomonas > Pseudomonas sp. ICMP 3272. The sequence continues at coordinate 15,738 of NZ_LKEK01000079.1, read as the reverse complement.
CTGGGCCTCACCCGAGTTTGCCTGATTCCTGTGTCGGGCCACCCGGCAGATCAGGAAAATAGCTATAAAAACGCCATGCCAGGCGTCGGGCCTGACCGGTGTTGAAGGCAGGTTGGGAAAGCGCGGGGGAAATGCGAGCGGCTAATCTGCAGGCGTCATGCCATTGCCTGGTGGATTAGCCGTCTCAATGATTCAGGCGGGGGTTTTCTTTGCTGTACGGGCCGGTTTGGCGTTGATGGCCTTGTTGCTGCTCAGGTACTGGGTGACGGCCTGCACGCCGCGGTTGAGGTGGTGCTGCAGCGCTTCGACACATGGCTCGACCGCTTTCTGTTCGGCGAGCCGCAGCAGATGCCAATGGTCATCCTGAGAAAGCTTGCCCAGCCCCATGGCGGAAAGATTGAAACGCAAGAAGCGCTCTTCCTCGTTCAGACCTTCTTCAACCAGGCGCATCAGGCGCTTGTTGTGAGTCTTGGCATACAACGACAAGTGGAACATCCGGTTGAGCCTGCCGATCTGACCGAAGTCCGTCTCGACTTCAAGCTGCTCGATATAGCCTGCAGCCGCTGCCAGATCGTCCGCGTCCAGCAACGGAATGGACAAGCGCAACGCCTCGGACTCCAGAAGGATCCGCAAGGCATAAGCGTCCACTGCGTCTTCGGTAATCAACGGTGCGACTACTGCGCCCTTGTGCGTTTCGACCCGCAACAGCGACTGTGCCTCAAGCTGGCGCAGTGCTTCGCGCACAGGCATGCGGCTGACGCCAAACAGCGTGGCCAGCTCCTGTTGGCGCAGAGCCGTGCCACTGGGAAGACTGCCATCGATAATGGCATTTCGCAGCTTTTCTTCAATCACGGTTCTGGCAAGGTGCGCCGGAGGCTGCTCGTTGCCCAGTACGGAGCTTAGAAAGGCTTCTCTATCTGATTTGCGCATCGGTCTACTTCTTCATCAACCTTGGCTGGATAAAGTCCAATTAATCGCTGGATTGCCGACAGACTAGCCAAGACTTGCCAGTAAGTCGCGAAAATAGAAGCATCATCATGTTTTGCTGCAAGTGCCGGGTTGCGGTTCAGCCCTGCGAGCCTCAATGAGTACGCGCCTATCTTAGCGCTCATTCGCTCCGTGTACCGAGTGGGCATTCGTAGGTAACAGGAGTTTCACGTTATGTTTTTATGAAATAACGCTCTGAAACGGGCGTTTCAGAGCGCAGTAGAGTGGCGTTCGCGGCATAAGGCCGCAGGCGGAATCGCTTCAGCGGGTCAGGCGGCCAGACACAAAGTGCTGAACGTCATTGAAACCGGGCGTCGACGCATGCCCAGGTGTTACCAGCGAATCGATAAATGCCTCATCCTCGGCGGTAATATCAACCGTTAGTGCCTTAGTGTAACCGTCCCACTGCTGTTCGGTCCTTGGGCCAACGATTGCCGATGTCACGGCCCGGTTGTTGAGCACCCAGGCAATGGCGAACTCGACAATACCTACACCCTTGTCCTGCACGTACTCTTGAATTCGCTGCGCAATACGCAGCGACTCCACGCGCCATTCGGTTTCCAGCAGCCGCTTGTCCTGACGCCCGGCCCGGCTTTCACTGTCGGGGGCGATGTCCGGGGCGTATTTACCGCTGAGCACCCCGCGTGCGAGCGGGCTGAAAGGCACCACACCCAAGCCGTGATAAGCCGCTGCGGTGATCTGCTCGACTTCGGCCTGACGGTTGACGATGTTGTACAGCGGCTGGCTGATGACCGGCTTGTCTACGCCCAGGCGCTGCGCGACGTTGACGATTTCAGCGATTCGCCAGCCGCGAAAGTTCGACACACCCCAGTGGCGGATCTTGCCCTGACGGATCAGATCACCAATGGCCGAGACGGTCACTTCAAGTGGTGTGTCCTGATCTTCCTTGTGCAGGTAGTAGATATCCACATAGTCGGTGTCCAGACGCCGCAGGCTGTTCTCGATGGCATTGAAGAGGTGCTTGCGGTTCAGACCGGCGCGATTGGGCACGCCGTCGGCTGGCCCGATGGCGACCTTGGTGGCCAGCACCCAGTCGCTGCGCTGGGCGGCGATGGCCCGGCCGACGATTTCTTCCGAGCACCCACCGTTGTAGACATCCGCCGTGTCGATGAAATTGATGCCCTGATCCCTGGCCTTGTCGATGATGCGCAGGGACTCTTCGGCACCGGTCTGCTCGCCGAACATCATCGAGCCGAGTGTCAGGGTGGAAACCTTGAGGCCGGACTGGCCGAGGATTCGATAATTCATGCTCAACATCTCCATGTCATTCAGACGAGTTCAGGCAGCCCCCACGCCTTGAGCGGGAAGTCGGCCAGCGAGGCAAGCAGCAGGTCTGCATGCTCGTATTGCTCGACCGGCATATGCGAGTCCGGTACGGCAACAGCGTACATGCCCGCAGCCTTGGCGGCCGTCACACCGAACGGCGAGTCTTCGAAGACCAGGCAATCACTTGGCGAGACGCCAAGGCGGCGGGCGGCGACCAGAAAGATATCCGGGGCCGGTTTGGCAGCGCCGACTTCCGGGTCGTCTGCGGTCACGACGGTATCGAACAGCTCGAACCACGCGCGGTGCAGCGTTGTTTTGGCTTCGAAGTAATGCACCGACGAGCTGGTGCCTACGGCGATGGGAATATTGTGGGCTGCCAGATGCCTGACCAGCGCCTCGGCTCCGGGCATTGCCGGCGCTTTGGGGAAACGCTCTTCGAGCATCGGTTCACGGGTTTCGAGAAACTCGTCGATCGACATCGGCAGTTCAAGCGTCTTGATCACGTAATCCGAGAAATCCCGGGCACCGCGGCCGATAGTGTGCTGTTTGATGGACCAGTCGAAAGTGCGCCCGTGGCGGCTGGCGATCAAGTGGGTGACTTCGGTATAAACCCCCTCGGTGTCCAGCAACAGGCCATCCATGTCGAAAATGACGGCCTTGATCGGGCCTCGTTCGGTGTGTTGCTCGCTCATGTGATCACATCCCGTTCTCAAATTCGTTTCAGCCTAACGTTTCCGTGAATACCGTGGCTACCCTGTGTTTCTGATAATCTTTCGCGGTTTTCAACTGTGCTGCCAGTCCCGGTACGACTTTCCCATCATCAGAACGGATATCTTCACGTCACTATGAATAAATCAGCAGGTATAGCGATTGGCGTCATCGTCGTAGCGGGCGCACTGGTTACGGCGGGTGCCTGGTACACGGGCAATCAACTGGAAGGCGCGCTGACCGACTCCATCAGCAAGGCCAACCAGGAACTCGCGAAGTCGTTCAAGGGCACCGACACCAGCGTCAAACTGGAAATGCTCTCGCTGGAAAAGCACTTCTTCAGCAGCACGGCGCACTATCGCGTGGACATCCAGAACCTGTCCGATAGCACCCAGGGCGGCCAGTTCCTGTTTGTCGACCAGATCGAGCACGGGCCCATTCCGTTGTCGCACCTCAAGACCCTGAACCTGCTGCCCGTCATGGCCCTGAGCAATTTCCAGATGGAGAAAAGCCCCAGCGCCGAAAAGTGGTTCGCCATGAGCAAGGACGTTCCACCGCTCAAGGGGCAGGCCAGCATCGGCTATGACCGCGCCACCAAAGGCACGCTGCAGATGGCCCCGCTGGAAATGACCGACGTCGACGGTACGTTCAGGTTTTCCGGGCTCGACCTGAATGCCGAGTCGTCCGCCGATGCCGAAAAATTCAGCCTGGCTGGCAACATGGAAAACCTGCAGCTCAACGTTGCGTCACCTGACGGCCCGGTCAGCATCGACGTCAAAGGCATGACCTTTGACACGGGCGGCACCAAAGGCAAGTCCGGTTTCTATCTGGGCCACACCAACATGAAAATCCAGAGCGCGGGCTTTCAGGTGGTGGGTAAGCCGCCGGTGCAGATCAAGGACTTCACCAACACCAACCTGGCGCAGGAAGATGCCGGTAACCTGGCTGCCCAGATCAACTACGATGCCGGCATGATTTCCTACGCAGGCAAGGACGTTGGTTCAGCGCACATGGGCTTCAAAATAGCCAACTTCGATGTGGTGGCCACTCAGGCGCTGTATCAGTTGTATCAGGATAAGATCCTGCCTCAACAGCAGCAGGCCGCGCTGGAGAAACGTCCGTTTCGTCTTGAGCTGAACCCGGCTGATCAAGAGCTGATGAACACCCAGATGAAAAAGCTGCTGATCGCCAAGCCGCATATCGAACTGGAAAAACTCTCGCTCAAGACCAGCAACGGCGAAAGCCACATGCGCATCGCGGTGGACCTGGCCGATCCAGGCCCGCTCGATCAGCCTTCCGATTCGCTGCTCTTGAAAGGCCTCGGCGAAGTCAACGCCAGGGTTGTCCTGTCCAAGCCGATGATCCGCGATCTCGCTACCCAGCAAGCCATTCGTGAAGGCCAGACCGACCTCAAGGTCATCGCCGAGCAGGCCAAGGCCGCTGGCGACATGGCCAGCGCCATGGCGGAGATGATGCAACTGGCCAAGGTCGATGGTGACAACATCGTTTCCGACCTGCGTTATGCCAACCAGATGGTCGACTTCAATGGCCAGAAAATGACCGTGCAGCAATTCATGAGCAACGTGATGGGCAAGGTCGGCGTGCTGGGCAACCAGTAAGCCGCCTGCAACACGGTCTGCTGTCAGGGCGGGCAATCTACCGTCCTGACAGCAGAGGCCCTGCTACCGAGTCAGCCCGCGCAGGGTATCCGCCAGTTGCCGGGTACGTTGCGAGGTGCCCGCCGTCATGTCGCTGGAGCCTTCCAGCTCCGCCAGCAGGCTGGTGAGCGTGCCGACTTCCAGGGATTGCTCTTCGATATGCTGCGCAACCTTGCGAATCTCCTCGGCCAGACGCTCGATATCCGTGCCGATGTCATTCGCGTTTTGCGTGGTTTTCTGCGCCAGCTGACGCACTTCATCGGCGACCACTGCAAAGCCACGGCCCATTTCGCCGGCCCGAGCTGCCTCGATGGCGGCGTTCAGCGCCAACAGATTGGTCTGCCCGGCGATCTGCTGAATCATCTGCACGACTGACTGGATGCGCAGGCTGGACTTGGCCAGCTCCCGAGAGCCAAGCACTACCTCGTCGGCCTGGCTGACCAGGCTCTTGACGGTATTACCCGCCTTGTCGATGACCGTTTCCTGCTGCGTGATGGTCTGGGACAGTTCATCCATCGAAACATGCAGCTCGCCTGAGTAGTGGCGCAACTGATCGGCGATTTCTTCCTGATCCTGATGAGCCTTGACCAGTACATCGCCCAGATCGCTCAGGCCGCCGAACACCGGGCGGATCTGCTCGTCCAGACCACTCGGGTCAATGGTTTGCACAAAGTTACGCTGCTTGAACTGGTCGATCTGCTTGACCACCACATGGCTCAAACCGGCCAGCTTCTTGATCTGCCGACGCAGGAAGAACGCCTTGAATTCGCCGTAATAGGCAATGAAGTTATCGATGTAATCGTCGCGGAACGGCTGACCTTCCGGCACCTTGAAAAAGAACACTGCGGTGAGGGTCTGGTTGAGGTTCAAACCCAGAATCTCGCCGAAGGTCGAGAAGCCCACCACTGGCGTCTCGCCGAACACATCATTCATGCGGCCCAATTCACTGCCGTTGTTCAGACGACGCAGAATGCAGTCGCTCAACAGACCGAGCAGCGGCTTGCCGGACTTGCCCTGTAGAAAGCGCGTGAAGTCCTTGCGCGTGGTGTCGATCATCGACGTCCGTTTGACCATCACCAGTTCTTCGCCGGGTGCCACGTCGCAGAACAGATGAACCCGCTCGCTTTCATAATCGATGCGCGCAATGGAGCGCACGAACAGCTCTTCGCCTACCCGGATGGCGAACGAGTACTGCGCCAGCTTGCCTTCCAGCTCATGCCGCTCGCACTTCAGCGCATCACACAGCGCTGCAACCATCGTGGCAATCTCGCCTCTGGAATTGACCACCTGGCTGATGTAGCGCTCTTCCAGCGAGGCGGTCAGGACACTCAGGCTCAGTGGCGTTGGCTCGAAGTTCTGGCTCTTGAAGACGCCAAAGCGCACATTCTTTGCGCTCTTGAGGAACACGACCTGAGCATGGTTCTCGTAGCTGCGTTTACCGTCGTGAATCAGCGTCTTTTTGAAGTCGCTTTTGCCGCCTGCAGAGCCACCCACGAACAGGCATGGGAAACGCCCTGACTCGTAGAGCGCTTCCATGAAAAACGACTCCGAGGCCGAAAGGCCGTCAAAGGTGACGTAGGCCAGCGTATCCCTGTGGTCGATAGGCGTGCTGACCTGAGTGCGCTTGATCGAGTCGGTTAGCCGCGCAATGCGCTCACGCATGGACAGTCGCTTGCCCGTGCCGCGAATATCTTCGCTGTGCAGGGGAATATGCACCACCTCGGCACTCTGGATAACGCTTGAGTCGAACAGCGCCAGCACGATCCGGTCCCACTGATTACCCGCCGCGCAATACAGCGAATCATTGCTGGAGCACAGTTCGCCGGATGTTGTGCACAGGCTGATCTTGGCGTTGGGAAAGCGTGCCGCGACAGACTGGGCAACCTGACCGAAGTCGACGTGAGGTGAAACGAAGCCTGTCAGGTAGACCGGGTCAAAACTTAACGCCGACAGCGTGTCGTTCAATTCCCGCGCGGACGTAATGACACTGAGTACGCCTCCGGTCCGCGAAGTGCCGGCCCGAAAACGAGATAGAAAGCTCATGGTTGAATCCGTAAGAGTAAAAGGCAGGGGCCGTAAAAAAGGCCGAGGTCTTTTAATCGGCTGCTGACGGGTTCAGGTTAGCCGGTGGGCGATGAATTTTGCCTATGCGTGCCGCTCAGGACATGTTCAGCATCAACGCTCTGATCAGGGCAAGCGTCTGGCGATGCACCGAATCATAGTGATTATTGTGGCAATAGGGCCGTACTGACAGGGTGATGGAATCGGCTGTCGTAGAGGACAGATGCACATCGACTGCGGGGCAGGGCTCGCCCGGCAGATGGCCTGACGAGCGGAGCCGTACATTGAAGGGAAAAGCAGGGGGCCGGCTACTGGTAGTTTTGACTGGAGGCAAAGGGCCTTTACGGTGTCACGCGGAGCAGCGCCCAGCATCCGGAGTGAATCGAGCAGCAGGCAAGGGCGGCGGTATTAAGCCCGATGAGTTATCGCTACACTCGCCACCTCACAAGGACGAACCAAGGACCTGCAATGCCGCTCCCTTCTACCACGCTGCGCCGCACGCTGGTGACCTGGTTGTATGCCGTCGCAGTCGCGCACGTGCTGGGCAGTATCGTGTTTACCTGGGCAGGTTTTTCCGGCTTGCTCGACGGCTACCTGACTACGCTTGAGCAGGCTTTCTGGACCGATGCCGTTCCTGCCGCTGCGCGTGCGCAACAGGTCTGGTGGATGGCGCTGTTTGGCGCCACCTTGCAAACTTATTCCGTGTACATGCTGGCGCTTGTGCATTTGGGCAATCGTCTGAAAAGCGCCATGCCTTGGGGCTGGCTGATCGCCGGCCTGCTGCTTTGGGCGCCTCAGGACATAGCGATTTCCGTGCGTGGGGGCGTCTGGTCGCATGTGTGGCTTGATCTGGCGGCGCTGCTGGCGTTGCTGCCGCCGTTGTTCTGGCTGTATCGCCATGATCGCCGTACTTCTGCTGCCAACGCATTGAAGGAGCCCCGTCATGTCTGACTTGCCCCTTCTGTACCTGCTGGCGGGCAACGGCAGCAGTGCCGAATGGTGGGATGATGTGCTGCCGCATTTTCAGCAGCATCAGGTCGTGCCGCTGGAACTGCCAGGCTTCGGCAACAATCCCCAGCCACCGTGCGAAGACCTCGCCGCCTACGCCGATGCGCTATTGGCAGCGACGGTCAGGGGCAGTGCCATCGTCGCCGTGGGCGTCAATGCATTGCTGGTCATGCATGCCTTGCAGCGCCAGCCCGGACACTTCTGCAGAAGCGTGCTGCTGGCGCCGGTGGGAGCTTTTCTGTGGCGGCGGCGCTTGCCTGCGCTGATGTCGCCGCTGCCCATTCGCAAGACCATTCACTGGCTGCTGGCCAACAAGCCCAGGCTGTTTGCTCACAAGTTCTCCAGGCAAGCCTGGCCTGCGGCGCACTACCAGCGCATGGGGGCCGGTTACGCCCGCTGCCGCGCCTTTGTACCCTATTGGGACTTGGTGCGCGCCGACACTGCGCTGCCGCTTCTGGAATGGGTGCAAGACCCGATAGAGCTGGTCTGGGGCGATCAGGACAACGTGCTGGGTATCGAGCAGGCGGCAGCGTGGTCTGCCATTCTGGCGCGTGCCGACCTGACCATCAGCCTGAAACCGGGTTGGGGTCACTACCCGTGGATCGACGCGCCGGCCGAGTTTGCGCAGTGGCTGGAGTCGGGCGAGCGCGGCTTCGTTGCGCACACAAAAGGCGGCCGTCTGCGTCTGGCGGCTATCGCCGGGCAACCGGTGCCCGATGCACTGTCTCTGGTGCAGGGCGATGCCTCGGCCTTGCCCGGGTTTCTGGCCCGTCAGCCGGAGGCTATCTGGGCGGTGCGCTCGTCCAGCTTCGGCGAGGATCAGGCCGATGCGGCCAACGCTGGCCTGAGCACCACTTTCCTTCGCGAGCCCACCCAAAACGTACCTGCACGTATCGCAGAACTGCACGGCGCTGGCGTCGAAGAAGTCGTGGTGCAGCGGTTCATCACGCCGGTGCTTTCCGGCATCGCGTTTGCGCGTCACCTGTCGGTCGAGCTGGAGTGGGTCGAAGGGCATCTGGAGTCGCTGGCCGACGGTCAGGCAAGCCCGGAGCGAGCGATCATTTCCCGCCTCGGCGATGCCTGGAGCAGCGGCAGCTTCACGCCATCCCACGGTTTGACTGAGGAGGCGCTCTGGGACTTCCTGCAGGGCGTTCTGCGCGTATTCCACTACGTGCCGGGCGACGTCGAGTGGGCCTGGGATGGCCGCCAGCTGTGGCTGCTGCAGTACCGCCCGATCAGTGACTACGGCTGGCGCCGTCACCTGACCGCCGCCAATATTGCGGAGATCCTGCCGCCCCAGCCCAGCAGGCTGGTCGAGTACGCACAGCGGCGTGCTGCAGGCAGCATCCCGGCGATCATGGCGCGTTGGGATTCACGCGTGTTGCAGGACAGCGAGCCATTTACCGCACTGTTTGGCGCAGCTTCCTACATCAACAACGACCTGTTTCTCGCACGTCTGGCTGATTGGGGCGTCGCCTCCAGCAGTTACGCCGATGAAGTCGGCGGCGCAGCACCGCATCTGCCTTGGCGACCTCTGCGTTTGCTGCGCTCGCTACCGGTATTCCTGCGCATGCAGCGTATCGCGCGCGGCCACCTGCTGACCCTGGAAAAGCAACTGCACCGTTTCGACCGAGAGCTGCATGCCTTGACGGCCCAAGGGGCTGACGGCCAGCAATTGGCTGACTGGTTCACGCGTTTCTACGTGTTCGTCGTACAAGGCAACCTGTGCATCGCCACCTCGCTGGCCAGCAGCGGCGGTGATCTGCTGGGACGTCCGCCAACCGCTTACGACGACCTTGAACACTGCCCGCACCGGCTACCCTGGGAAACCGACCCCGCTACGCCACGCCCAGCACAGACCGACCTGCCGCTACAGGCCTTTCCGACCTGGCCGGGTATCATTCGCGTCGCTCACCGCGCGGGCCTGCCGGGCATGCGCGGCTACTACCTGCAAGTGCGCGAGTGGTATCGCGACAACCTGATGCGCCTGTTCTTCCGCCTGCACCACGCCATGCCCAGCGCCGACAGGGCACACTGGTTTGCGCCGCATCCAGACATTCGCAGCCGCGCAGGCAGTTTCTGGCAGGACGGTAGAGAGGGCACCGAGCAGGCTACTGGCTTCATGATCTATCCGGGGCAGGTTCAAGGCATTCTGGGCGACGACATCCTGCTGGAAGACACCCTCGACCCCGGACGCCACGCGCACTACCAGAACGCCCGCGCCGTGATCGCGCGCATGGGCGGGCGTCTTTCCCACGGGTCTACGTTGCTGCGCGAGCTGCGCAAGCCTTCGGCGGTGCTGCCGAATGTTGATATGGCGTGGCTGGGGAAGGAGGTGCGGTATAGGGATGGGGAATTGCTGCTGGTCGAGGAGCAGTGATAAAGCCTGAGGGTGACTTATCCACAGCGAACCCGCACGCTAATTGAGAGGTGCGGGTGTGCTTCGCCGAGGTATAGCGAAAGGCTTACACGCGGTGGAGGGGTTTGGCCATTTCCGACCTGGTCCGTCCTCCGTAAGATTGGATCCATCAAGTGGTGAACAGGAGTTCACCAGGATCAAGGATGATCGACCATCGCCTAGGAGGCAGCCGACAGGGAGTCGGGATGGTCTTGGAAAAACCCGCTTCGGCGGGTTTTTTGTTTGGCGCGAGAAAGTCCTCGTTGAGCCTGGGCTATTTGCGCAGTGCCTTTCTCTTGCGCAGGCTTTCACGATGCACCTCGAGATCCCTGCGCCGCCGCATCTCCTGACGCGTCTCCTTGCGTTCGGATCGAATAATCCTCCATTGCATGCGCAACTCCCGGCCGCGCTCGCTGTTGAGCGATAAAAGGCCCAGCAACGGGAAAAGCAGTCCCAGCATGTAAAGCATCAATTCAAAACGCCGCCAGTGCGCAGGGGCAGTGGGCAGCACCGCGAAAAAGCAGCTCACCAGAATGGCCGCCAATATCCACATCCCACAGGCATGCCCGCGACTCATCATGATGCCGCCGAAACTCAAAACCAGTGACACGCCCATCATGAGCATCATCGACTGGCCGGTTCTCTCCGGCTCATTTGGAAAGTACGCATCGACCACCGTGCCTGCGGTGATGACGAGGGAAAATATGCCCATGAAGATCGGAGTCAGAAAGGACAGCAGATAACGAGAGCGGAAAGCGGCAACGTGGCTGCGGTAAATCACCATTGGCTCCGGCGAGGCCCGCTTGCTGCGAGATTGTTTACCCATTTTTCTTCCTTGGTTGGGTGTTGCGGTTAGTTGCCTTCTTCGCTGATGGTCTGATACCTGGCTTCATTTGCTGAGCGATATTATCCATTTCAAAAACCTACCTAACCACCAGCGACTGCGTGCTTCACGAAGCAGTTCGACGTACTCGAACGTGTAAGACCGATTGTGCTTCTTTTCCAGCGCCAGGATTTTTTTCAGTAGTCGGATGGCGTCCCTGTTCCAGTAAAGAAGGTAAAGATTGCTCAGTGCTATCCAGATACTGACCATAATGATCAGTTCTATATGCCATACGATCATTGCAGCGATCCCGGCCACAATGACGCCTCCGCTCAGTAAGTTTCCGTTTCTCGTGCTGACATAACCGTGCACCATATAGACCTTGTTATCTCTGGTCTCAAAAGACAGCTGACCTGATCTCGATTTTGTGAAGTAAATAAATAAAAATGAAACGAGCATCAGTAAGGCCGGAATCATCGCCCACGATAAAGCATCTGTCGTTGAAGCGCTGTATTCAGATTTTGCTATAAGATAAATAACGCTTGTATTCATGAGTAGAAATGAAGAGAAAAGGCCTGTGAAAGAATGAACTGCGATTGCAGTGAAGCTTTCGCTCAGGTAAATCAAATATATTGTTCGCATGAGCAGGGTAAAGAGACAGAGGCATACCAGCCAGAAAAAATCCGATTTAAACGTCGACATTGTGCCAAATAAGGCAATCAGGAAGAAAGACCCGTAAAGTCCCTTTTTTATTGCGTTGGGTTGTGGTTCGATCATATGATTAACTCGGATTTTCAAGGCGGAAAGCTTATTGTGCCAGCTTAGGTATAACTAAAATTACTAGCTTGAGATGAAAAAGTCATGTTTCAAATATGACACCACGCTGTTTGGTATCTTCAAGAAATATAGACATCCACGTATCCATTATTTCGAAAAAAACCACACCTGATTCAGGCTCCAGCGGCTGCTCATGCCACCATATCAAGCCGTTGTCATTAGCTGCATTAATTGTATCTACAGCAAGATAGTCACCGCCGCCATTTGAAAATACTGCCAGCCATTTTGCCGCGAAATCAGTGTCGTGCTCGTCTATCAAATCAGAGACAAATACACAATCCTCTATTTTTTGTGGGCCCATCGATTGAGCAGGGTAAAAAGTGAAGCCGTTATGAATAGTGTAATAAAAATCCGCTATGCGCCCTCCAAAGATCAACGCATTGTCAGACCTGCTCAACGGCTCGCCTCCTATGTAATAGTAGAGGCCATTATTATCATGAAATATATATAACAGCTCTATGGATGAGCCGACCAGAATAGCCGTGCCAAGCAAACACTTGTCCAGTAATGACGTTACCCACGGTAACTCATCAGAAAATGTTTGCCAGGCAAGAGGGAATGAGGGCGTTATTGATGAAGCGATTCCAAAATTTTGCCACTCACTACGAATCTCCAGGCCAGGCGGCAGTTGAACAGGTGAGAAGTAAATATCTCTTCCTGCGAACGCTGCCTTCGTTGCTTCAATGATTGCAGTGGCGTTTATCACCCAGTATCCCTCTTGGATTTGACTACTACGTTGTCGCTCAAACTCTTCACCCGCAACATCAAGAATACTACTGACGAGATCAGCAGTCACCTCACAGTTTTCAAGGTGTTTGTAGGTCGTATAGTGTTCACCATAAGGTATTTCATAAAATTTTGCTGGCACTTGTTCTTCGTAAATTATTTTTAACACACCACGTACGAGTTTTGACGTTTCTTGAAGGTCCCCGTCGAAGAGCTCAATTTCTAGAACTGGATGAACGCAGTCGCAAAAGCTTTTAATGGTCTGCACAGGCAGTGACAAGAATCTATGAAGCTTGACAAGCGTGGCTGGTCTGATTGGATGTTCTTCAATAACTATCGTTAGTGTAGACATCACGTACCTCTACTAATAATCTCCAGACTCTTCCGAGTCCAACAGATATGAAAAAGCTGGCATAGCCGCTCAGTTTGTGCAGGGAGCTGCTTAGTTCGCCAGCCGGGTCGTATTCGTAGCGGCGGTGGACCGGGTTGTAGGCGTGTTCGACGTAGCGCTCTGGTTTTATGAGCGGGTTCTGGATCTGCGATAGCTTTTCCGCGGGCAGGGTGGTTGCGTACTGCCACGCTTTGCGGCCCATGCTGTCATAGCCGAAGCAACTGGTGAGTTTGCCCTGGGTGCGGTAGACCTCGCGGTGCAGGTCGTCGCGTTCCACGTCGCTGATCAGTTGGCCTACAACAAGAGACATGTAGCACAGGTTCGCTCAGACACCGCTTCTTAAAGCTTCTGGCGTCGTTCTTTAAGAAGCGGCAATCGAGCTCAATTGTAAAACCACCAAGTTTTTAAAAAGCAGTAATCCGACATACTCGCCTAGCCGGATAGTACCCGCTCCCTACTGCCTAACAATTAATCATGTTGTATGCACAAAAAACAGCCCACTGCCTGAGCCATCTTTTTTCAAAAGAAGACATCCAACGGCATCAGTCAAATAAAATATATCTTTAAATGGCTCTGGGAAGTCTGAGGAGTACAACTGCATTACAAACTCATACTCTTTTTGCAAATCTGGAGGTAAAGATACTCCATTAGGTGGGGTATTCGTAAGCATTGAGAATGCTGGATACTCATCATGCCCTACTTCTCTTTCTTTAAATTCCGTATGTACTTTCGGAATTGATTCATTCGGACTTACTATTTCAGAATCAGAATTCCCTATAATTACTAGGGTGTACCCACTCAGTATCAGCTCTAGCTCAGAAGTATCGCCACTATACGTAACGTCGTCGAGAAAATAATCAGAGCGACTGTAAGTTGAAAAGATATACAGTACACCCTCCTCGGGGATTGAGCTGAAGCCAGAAAGTTTTTTGAGATTAGCGCACTCTATGGTGGCAACTAACACAAGACTTTCTCCGTCGGGGTTAGTCGGCCAAGCATTTAATTTTACTGAGCCGCCACCTATGATAACGCTAGAGTACTCAGCGTTATCTGATAAAATAATTTCTTTAACCAGAACCATGGTTTGATCACCCGCATCAATAAGACAGCCATGAAACTTCTTGGCTATTATTATTATTAACTCTTTTGCTCTAGATTTAGGAGCACTACTCTTCCTTCGAGCGCTTGAAATGATTTCTAGCTCACGCTTTACAGATGATGAAAATTAATTCCTGCCCAAACCTTTACTCTCACGTATTTGCGCCTCATGCCAATGAGTACCACCAATACGTCTTGCATCTTTAATTGGGCCTCCAGTGTGATTATCTAGATACAGCGCAATAGTGGGTTTCCTAGAAACCTAGTACTCTTCTCCGCAAAATTCTGCTGAACGAGATATTCGTTACGTCGGAGTTCGTGAGTTTGTAAATCTTCCCTAATGTGGGTTGAGCCGTTAAGTGTTGAATAAGTACTTAGCTTAAACCTTACGGATCAATCCAGCCGATTGCACTCGGACCATACTGTTAAAGGTTATATCCAACCAGCGAACATCTAAAGGTACTTGTTTATTGAAGGACGCAGCGTTGGCAGCCGTTAAATGCATATAGTTTTAAAGAGCACATAATATAAAAGCAGTGATGATTTAATCAAGGCACTTGAGGCTTGATAGCAGCATACCACCAAGGCCATCACTTCGCCATTGAGCTAACTTTCTAAGGCACATTACTGCCTAGCATACCTGTGAGCTTATTAATGCGTCAGGACTTAAGCAGTGAAAACTATTCACTAAATTTAGCAAGCATAGGTATAAATATTTCCTTGATCTGCATATCCCCTTTTGGCGAGTAGCGCGGTAGCTCTTCGGGTGAGCTTCTCGATGGATATTCATTATCAAAAATATCTACCTCTGTACGGTTGTTAGCGACGCCATAGATGAAACGGATAGGCTCTTCTAAGGGTGCTGTATAATTAGGGTCGTGCGCTATTATCCTCCAATCCCCCTCGGTTTTCCGATCAAATAATGAATACGAATCGAGGATGACCGGATCGCCAACTCTACTGAAATTTGAACAGGTAATTTTAGGCTTATCTAATACTTCTTTAAATATTTCTACGACATGGCCAAGGCTATTTCGAGTCATGACTCTACCTAGGCCGTAGCCCATCTGACCCAGATCAAAACAAAATATATCTCCGGGCTTAATATAGCGCAATTGTTTACGCTTGTTTTCTTCCCATTTAAATATTTTTAATTCACTCACCCGCAACCTCCTTTCAGTGCAGCAGATTTAGTTTGATAGTTACCCTCAAATTTTGCTTGTCGACTTGGGGTGCGCAATGTACTTTCATGATCAAAGGAGTTGATCTTATTCCCCCTATTGGTAGGCGATATATCTTTACCAATTACACCTGTCTTGGTCTCGTAATGCTCAATATAGGCTTGCTCATAACCTCTGGCCTGTCCGTAATTAACATTTCTATCGAGAGGCATCATTTCCGTACCAGGACCTAAACGTTCAGTACCAATGTGCTCGTTTCTACGACGGGCCAAATCATCTGTTATTCCAACATAGTATGGCTTTTCGGCGCCCTCTTGGAACAGCCCATATACATTGTAACCGGGAGTTAGCTCGTGAACCAACCCTAGTGGATCTGTCCAGCGTACAGGATTGGGCGTATACCGATAAAGATTAAACCCACCCAACAACCCAATCGGATCCTGCGTAATAAACCGCCCAATCTCCGGGTCATAATACCTAAACGTGTTGTAGTGCAGTCCCGTCTCGACATCAAAATACTGCCCCTGAAACCGCAGGTTCTGTTCAATCTCGTTCACCACCAGCTTCTCAACCGC
>NZ_LKEK01000078.1:0-29110 GCF_001466905.1 Pseudomonas sp. ICMP 3272 | reverse complement strand
AGCAGCGGCAGGAAAAACTCCCAGACCGACACGTCGAAGCCGAACGGGGTCTTTTGCAGTACCCGATCATTGCTGTCCACGTGATAGGCGTCGCGCGCCCAGAGCAGGCGGTTGACCACGCCCAGGTGCTCGTTCATCACGCCTTTGGGCGTGCCGGTGGAACCGGAGGTGTACAGCACGTAGGCCAGATGATTAGGCTGAAGACCCAGGGCCTTGGCATCCGGGTTAACGCTCGGCTGCTTAGCCAGTTGCGCGAGGTCATCGCGGTCATCGAGCACCAGCACCGGAAGGTCCAGGGCCGGCCGGTTGTCGTGCAGATCCTGAGTGGTCAGCACTGCCTGCGGCGAGCTGTCCTCAAGCATATAGGCCTGACGCGCGCTCGGCAGGTCCGGGTCAATCGGTACATAGGCGCCACCGGCCTTGAGAATACCCAACAGCGCCACGACCATTTCCGGTCCGCGACGCAGGCTGACTGCAACTCGCGTATCCGGCTCCACGCCCAGTTCGATCAGGCGATGGGCGAGCTGGTTGGCCTGTTGGTTGAGTTCGGCGTAAGTGAGCAGCGGTCCGCTGTCGTCGCGTACGGCGCAAGTACCCGGACGCTGGGCGGCCTGTTGCTCGATCAGTTGGTGAATCAACACATTGCGAGGATAAGGGTGGGCAGTGTCATTGAAGCCCGCCAGCAACAGCTCGCGCTCATCGTCCGGCAGTATCGACAGGCTGTTCAACGCGGCATGCGGGGTGTGTTCCAGTGCTTCCACCAGGCTGTGCAGTGCAACCTGCATGTACTCGCCGATGCGCTGAGCATTGATTTGCTGGACGGCCTGAATAGTGAGCGTGAAAGCATCGCCCAGGTCATCGACGTTCAGGGTCAACGGGTAGTTGGTATTGTCTTCGGTGCCGAAAGACTCGATCCCTTCCCAGGCGGCGGCAGCTTGTGCCGAAACATCGCCCACGACACTGTGCCGGTAGTTGAGCAATGCACTGAATAGCGGCGTCGGTGCGGCCACGCCGCTGCAGCGCTGGGCGAGCACCAGCGGAGCATGCTCATGCCCCAGCAAGGATGTCAGCCGCTCGTGGGTCGCCTTCAATCCCTCGGCCACTGTCGTCGCGTCGATATCGACGCGCAGCGGCAAGGTATTGATAAACATGCCCAACGCACGGTCGGCACCGTCGCCGGCCTGCATACGGCCCAGCAGTACCGTGCCGAACACCACTTTTTCACAGGCCGAGACATTGCCCAGCACCCGCGCCCAGGCCAGGTGCATCAGGCTCGCGACGCTGACGCCTGCCTGTCGAGCCTGAGCCCGCAAACGCAGGCTCAGCTCGGCGGCCAGGGGCACGCTGGCCTCTTTGAGGTCACGGCCGCCGTCCTGCACATCCTGCACACCGAATGGCAGGGTCGGCTCGACGATGTCGCCGAGCATCTCGCGGAAGAACGCTTGGTGCTGAGCATCACGGCCCCCCAGGCGAGCCTGGGCGACATAGTTGCGATACGGCACCGTCTCAGCCAACGCATCGCCCTGACCGAGCAGGTGCGCCTGAATTTCATGCAGGACCACGGACAGGGAAGTGGCGTCGCTGACCAGGTGATGGGACAGCAGCATCGCCAGCCAGCGGTCGTTGACCGGGTCATGGCTATAGACAATGCGCATCAATGGCGCGTTACGCACATCAAGGCGGTAATGCCGAGGGTCGAAGCGCTGGTGCAATTGCTCGTCAACCGGGCCGTCTGCAGGGTCGAGGAACAACTCGGTGACTTGCAGTTCAGCCTGGCGCAGCACCACTTGCACCGGTTCATCGAGATCTTCCCACAGCACCGCGGTGCGCAGGATATCGTGGCGGTTGATCACGCCTTGCAAAGCGCCGCTGAAAGCGTCCAGCCGCGCCCGGTCAGATAAGCCGAACAGTGCTTTCAGGGTATAGGGGTCGCCCTGTTCGGCACTGATATGGTGGTAAAGAATCCCCGCCTGCAACGGTGCCAGCGGGTAGATGTCCTGCACATTGGCAGCACCGCCGGGCACATCTTTCACCACGCGGTCGATCTGCGCCTGAGTAAGGCTGATCAGCGGCAGCAAGTCAGGGGTGATGTGTTCGCAACGTTCGGGAATCAGGTTAGCCGGCACCACGACGTCCGTGCCGCCATCGACTGCTGCGGCAAGCGCCGCCACGGTCGGCTGGCCGAACAGCACATGCACATCGGCACTCAGACCGACATCGCGCATTTGCTGGATCAGTTTCACCGCCAGCAGCGAGTGGCCGCCCAGTTCGAAGAAGTGATCATGACGACCCACATGTTTAACCTTGAGCACGTCGGCCCAGATCGACGCCAGCAGCGTTTCCACTTCGCCTTGCGGCGCTTCGTAACCGCGGCTGATCAGCGATTGCGCATCCGGAGCAGGCAGTGCCTTGCGATCCAGCTTGCCGTTGGGCGTCAAGGGCAGGCTGTCCAGCTGCACAAAAGCGCTGGGAACCATGTATTCGGGCAGGTGTTCAAGCAACTCTTTGCGCAGGTTTTCGGCGGGTGCCGGCTCGCCACATAGGTAGGCCACCAGACGCTTGCTGTCAGGTTGTGTCGGGTCGTCTGCGCGGGCAACCACTACCACTTCACGCACACCGGCGCACAAGGCCAGAGCGGCCTCGATTTCGCCGATCTCGATACGCAAGCCGCGGATCTTCACCTGGAAGTCATTACGGCCCAGGTATTCCAGCGCGCCATTGGCCAGCCAGCGGCCCACGTCGCCGGTTTTGTACAGACGGGCCTGCGGGTCGCTGGAAAACGGGTCAGCGACGAAACGCTCGGCACTCAATTCTGGCTGGTTCAGGTAACCCCTAGCCACGCCGATGCCGCCAATGTGCAGCTCACCGGCCACGCCCAGCGGTTGCAGCTGGCCCAGGGCATCCAGTACGTGCATCTGAATGTTGGCAATCGGACGGCCGATGGGCACGCTGTCGCCCGGGTCTGTCGGGCGGCATTCCCAGGCAGTAACGTCGATGGCCGCTTCGGTCGGGCCATACAGGTTATGCAGTTCGACGCCCTTGAGGTGTTGCTCGAAGCGGCGCTGCAACGCACGAGGCAAGGCCTCGCCGCTGCACAGCACGCGGCGCAGTTGTGGGAAGTCGCGGGGCGAACGGTGTCCCAGAAATACGTCGAGCATTGAAGGCACAAAGTGCAGCAGGGTAATGCCTGCGTCACTCATTACCTGCGCCAGATAGTCGGGGTCCTGATGGCCACCGGGACGCGCCATGACCAGTTCGGCACCGGCCAGCAGCGGCAGGAAAAACTCCCAGACCGACACGTCGAAGCCGAACGGGGTCTTTTGCAGTACCCGATCCTGACTGTTCACTTTATAGGCGTCGCGCGCCCAGAGTAGGCGGTTGACCACACCAAGGTGCTCGTTCATCACGCCTTTGGGCGTGCCGGTGGAACCGGAGGTGTACAGCACGTAGGCCAGATGATTCGGCTGAAGACCCAGCGCTTTGGCATCCGGGTTGCCGGTCGGCTGTGCGGCAAGCTGTGCGCTGTCCTGGTGGTCATCCAGAATCAGTACAGGCAGCGTCATGGCCGGCAGGTTTTCGCTAAGGTCCAGAGTGGTCAGCACCGCCCTTGGCGAGCTGTCTTCGAGCATATAGGCCTGGCGAGCGCTCGGCAGGTCCGGGTCGATCGGTACATAGGCACCACCGGCCTTGAGGATACCCAACAGCGCCACGACCATTTCCGGACCGCGACGCAGGCTCACTGCGACCCGCGTATCCGGTTCCAGGCCCAGTTCGATTAGGCGATGGGCGAGCTGGTTGGCCTGTTGGTTGAGTTCGGCGTAAGTGAGCAACGGCCCGCTGTCGCTGCGCACCGCGCAGGCATCCGGACGCTGGGCGACCTGTTGTTCGATCAACTGGTGAATCAGGACATCGCGGGGATAGGCGAGGGCGGTTTGGTTGAAAGCTGCCAGTTGCTGATGCTCGTTTTGGCTCATCAGCGGGAAGTGTGCCAAAGGGTTGTCGTGTTGATTCAGCACAGCTTCAAGCATGGCGAAAATGCGCTGCTGTATGCGCTGAACTTCCTCGAAGGTGAAGTAAGCCGTGTTGAAGTTGAAGTCCAGGTGGATGTCTTCAGAGGGATGGTAATCGCGTACAAAGATCGCCATGGGCGTCTGTTCGTAGCCGTTGTCCAGCATCAGCACCCGCGCCGGGTCCTCGCAGCCGAACGTGACGTCACCATCGAAGCTTTCGAATGACAGTGAAACATCGAACAGCTGATGGCGTCCGGTTTGCGCCAGCCGCAGGCTACGGTTGAGTTCGGCAATCGGGAAACGCTGGTGACGGTAAGTGCGACGTAGTTGCGTACCGATGTTATTCATCAGGTCGACCAGCGTTGCATGCGGATCGAAGCCCACGCGAATCGGGCTGATCGAGGAAAACATCCCGATGGTGGCTTTCTGACGAGCATTGGTGCGGTTATGCACCGGCATTCCGACAACGATCTCATCGACGCCTACGGTACGGCAGAAATAGGTGCTGATCACTCCGACCAGTACATGAGCCACGGACAGGTTGCATTCGCTGGCAAACTGCGTAAGCGCGTTGTAAAGCGCGCGGGGCAACACGGCTTGAACCTGGTCACTGGGGGCGGGACCGTTGGTTACGCCTGCCTTGAAATCTGCTCTGCGTTGCAGCAGAACCGGCGGCAGTTGGGCGTAGGTCTGCTCCCAGAACAGTCGATCACGCTCGTAGCGAGAAGACGTCATGTAGGCCTTGTCTTCTTCAAGGAACGAGAGGTAGGAAGGCCCCTCGGCAAGCGTTTGCTTGCCTTCCAGCAAGCCTGAGTAGACATCGCTTACGGCGTGCGCGATCAGCACTGCACCGATACCGTCGGCGACCAGGTGGTGCAAGCGATTGAACCAGTAATAAAGTTGCGGACCGCAACGAACCAGACGCGACTCCCAGAGTTGTCCGGTCATTGACTCAAAGGGTTGGCGGAAGGACTCGCGCAGATGCGCAATGGCATGCTCGGCGTCGCCGTCGACCTCAGGCAAGTCGGTCACTTCAAGCTTGAACGGCGCCTCGGACAGAACACGCTGGCCGCCCATACCACTCTCGTGGCTGAAACTCAGACGCAACGCGTCATGGCTGTCGATGACCATCTGGATGGCTTTCTCGAACAACACAATATCGATCTCGCCCTTGATCTCCAGAGTCATGCCGATGTTGTAGTAAGGCAGGTGCGGGTGTGTGAGCTGATCGAGCCAGATACCTTGCTGAACCGAAGCCAGCGAAAGGGGTTCTTGTTCTTGCGTGCACAGATTGTCGATCAACGAATTCATCTCAAAGCACCTGTTTGCGAAATCAATTGGCTCGTCTCCGGTCGAAGGGCGGCGCGGCATGTGGCTGGACGACTGCCAGTCGGAGGGAGGACTAAAAACATTGAAAAAAAAATAGAGCATCCCCTTGGGGATGTCTGTCGTGGGAAGCTGGGACAACTGCGGGCTTCCGGGCTGGGTGTTCAATGATTCAAGACTGTTCGGTATAAAGGCCCGGACCGATTCGACTGGCTTGTGGAGCGGGGTGGTGAAGGGAAGGTTGTTGATTGGTGCTGCGCCAGTGTGCCGCCTGGAAGGTGAGCCGGTTACCGCCGCGCTCAAGGCCGCAGCGCAGAGTGAAGTCGGGGGCCTGAGCCCCCGCCCTTTTATTCGCCGAGGTGTCGCGCGACTGTCAGGCGACAGCGGGCTGAAGAACTTCGTCCAGGAAGCTGAAGGCGGTGTGTTTCGATTGCGGGCTGGAGACAAAGAACGCGAGGTGGCTGCCATTGTGTTCTATGTGCAGCGTGGCGTCCTTGATCGACGCAGCGATATGCCGTGAGCCACCGATGTGCGTCGTCGAGTCGGCATCGCCAGCCACGACCAGAGTTGGCGCGCTGATGCGCGCCAGTCGTGATGCCAGCTCGGTCTTGTTCAGTGCGTCATTCAAACGCGCATAGCGATAGAACAACTCGGGATTGACATAGGGGTAAAGCACCACGTGGGCAATGGACTCGGGGGTAGTGGCCAGCGTCGACTGGTCCAGGAACATCGCTTGCAGGTCAGCAGCCTCGCCGCGATCCTGAGCTGCGCTTTCCATCAGCCATTCGAAGTTTTGCTGATGAGCGGTACGCAGATCGTTGTCGCCCAGGTTGTAATCGCCATGCCACAAACTCAGGGAGCTGACCCGTTCGCGGTGGGCAGCGGCGGCGCTCAGGGCGATCACCGCGCCGCCGCAGATGCCCATCAGGTGTGCGGTCGATAGCCTGAAGTGATTCATCACGCTGATCATGTCGGCGACCTGAGCATCGGTGTCCACCGCAATCTGGTCGAACGCCTCGCAGGCACCGAACAGCCCCCGGGTCTCCCAGGTCACGACAAAAAAGCGCTCGCTCAAGGCGTCGAACCAGCCGCGGCAGAGATCGAACGGAATGCCGCAAGGCAATGCCAGAACTACAGGAGGCAGTTCGCGGTTGGCGCTGGCATGCACCAGCAATTGCGCATTGTCACGGGTGGTCAGGTGCAGTGTCTCTATGTGCGGTACTGCACCGCTGAATTCAAAATGCTTGAGCAGTCGACTGAATGCGGTTACGTCTCCAGCATCGTCGAAGTGCTCGTAGCTATAGTCGAGCGCTTCACAGATTTTTCGGCTTATAAAGTATTCGAACGACGACAGTTGTGCCTCGCCACCGTGCAAGTACTGCAGGGTGCGCACGCCGATGCGCGCAAACGCGGCATTGATCGCCCGCTCTGTGGCTCGCACGCTGGAGCAAGCCGGCTCTGGCAGCGGGCCGTTGGCCTGGGCGAGAAAGCTCAGGCACACGGGATCGGGCAAATTGAGAGCAAGGTGCCTGAGCATCCTCACCGTCTCGCACAGACGCATCGCTGCGTCGGAGGAAATAGTCATGGATCGTTACTCTTTTTGGGCGCTTTTTCAGGCACATTGCGCAAGGCTACTGTCGTCTGACGTAGTTGGATCAGACCGTTTCGAATTTTTTGCCGCGTGTGGTGTGGGTCACGAGACGGTTGTATTCCGGCGTTTCGTCACCGATCACCTGCACCGCGCCGTATTTCTCCAGGCTGATGCGGCCGCCGTACTCTTCGATGTGGTCCGAGTCCGGGTAGATGTGCACGAAGGAAGGTACATAGCGTGACGCGAAGCCCATGCGCATTTCCTGTGATTCGCCGCTGTGCGGATAGGACGCGTGCATCAGCGTCGACCAGAAAATGATGAACTGCCCGGCCTTCATCTGCATGGGTACAGCAGAGGCCTCGTCAGGTTTCCAGTTCTCATCGATCTGCAACTGGCGATAGTCGTAACCGAAGAAACCGCGACGCACGCCGTCCTTGACCACCGAATTGTTGGCATCGGGCTCATAGCTCATGCGCTTGGTTTCGTCATAGTTCATGCTGTTCTGGGTGCCAGGAATGAACTGCAGGCAACCATTGGCAATGTTCGCGTCAGTGAACGCCGTCCAGACGGTGATGGTGCCGCCGAACTCTTCGTTCTCCGGCCAGATGATCTGCGGTTTGCCGGAGGCATTGGCGAAGGTATCGGCCTGATGCCAGTCGGTGCCTTCATCACCCGGATATTTAGGAAAGAACTCGGTGCGCCAGCAGAGCACGTTCGGACCGAGGATGCTTTCGACGCGGTCGCAGATTTCCGGGCGGCAGATGTGGCTGGCCAGAAAGTCATCGTCCAGATGGCGGTCATAGTTGGCGATGTTGGTACCACCGGAGATGGCGTCCAGATCCTGGTAGGCCGCGGCGCTACGGTCGAGCAGACGCAGGCGGGTGCGCTTCCAGGTTTCTTTCATTTCTTCTGGCGAGTAGGCGTCAAACGGACCGATAAAGCCGTTTTTCTCGAACGAGGCACGCTGTTCCGCAGTTAAAGCGAATTTTTTGCTCATGAGCTTTTCCTTTTCGGTCAATGGGCTTGAACAAGGCTACGGGAGATGTGGTCGGCCAGGACTTTGGCCGTTGCGCCATCCGCCAGGATTCCTGGGTCGAGGTTGATTTTGTAGTGCGCTTTGAGCTTGCTAAGCGAACGGATCAGCGCCAGCGAGGTGCCACCGGAATCGAAGAAATCATCATTGACGCCGATGTTTTTCAGACCCAGATCTTCGCTCCAGACCTTGAGCACGAAGTGCTCCTGTTCACTGAGGCCCTTGACGTCTGCCGCACGTAAAGGCGCTGTGTCAGCGGTAGGCGAGGGCAGTTGTTGCTTGTCGATTTTGCCGTGGTGGGTCACCGGCAGCGATGCCAGCGGCACATACACCGAAGGCCGCATGTACTCCGGCAAACTTTCGGCCAGCAGTGCGGCAACTTCGCTGCGGGTCTGTTCAGTCCAGGCATCGACGCCTTTGCCTGGCACCACGTAAGCCACCAGACGCAGGTCACCATCACCGTAATCGTGTACGCCGACATGGGCAGCGGCGATGTTCGGGCTGGTTTGCAGAGAGGCTTCGATCTCGCCCGGCTCGATGCGGAAACCGCTGATTTTCAATTGTTCATCGCAACGACCGGCGTAACGGTATTCACCATTACTCTCCAGGGTCATCAGGTCGCCAGTGCGGTAGGCGCGTACAGCACCGGGCAACTCGACGAAACGCTCGACGTTGAGCGCTTCACGGTTCAGATAGCCCTGAGCCACGCCGGCGCCTTCGATGTACAGCTCACCCGTGGTGCCTTCCGCGACCGGGGCCAGGCTTGCGTCAAGCAGGTGCAGGCGCCAGCCGTCCAGCGGTTTGCCGAGAGAAACCATGGCGGCTGTTTCCAGGTCCTGCGCCAACACTCGCTTGAAGGTGGTGTGAACGGTGGCCTCGGTGATGCCGTACATGTTGATGAGCGCAGGCTTCTGGTCGCCATGGCGCTCGACCCAGGGACGCAGCACGGTAGCGGGCAACGCTTCGCCGCCGAAGACCACGTAGCGCAGGGCAAGAGGTGCAGTATTGCCACGATCAGCTTCATCAAGACCGCGGAAGGCCGATGGTGTCTGGCTGAGCACGGTGACGCGCTGATCGGCAAGCCACTGACGCAGGCTGGCAGGAGAGCGCGAGACTTCATACGGAACTATAGCCACCTGGCCGCCGTGGGCGAGGGCACCCCAGATTTCCCAGACCGAGAAGTCAAAACCGATGGAGTGGAACATCGACCAGACGTCCTGGGCGTTGAAGTCATAGGCGCGCTGGGTACTTTCCAGCAGGCGACTGACGTTGCCATGGGAAACCTGCACGCCTTTGGGCTCACCGGTGGAGCCAGAGGTGTAGATGATGTAGGCAGTGACCTGATCCGGGTCTGAACGGCCGTCTTCGGCAGCCAGTTTCAGCGCCGGTGCGGACAGCAACTCGTCAAGGGCCAATACGCGCAGAGACGGTATTTTCGGCAGATCTGCAGCATCGCCGATGATCAGGCTGAGGCCGCTGTCGCGCATGATGTGTTCGACGCGCTTGCCAGGGTATTGCGGGTCAACCGGCACATACGCGCCGCCGGCCTTGAGAATGCCCAGCAGGCTGATGACCAGATCGACGCTACGCGACATGTACATCCCCACACGCATTCCGTGGGTCACACCTTCACTGCGTAAACGCGCAGCCAGCTTGGTCGAGAGTGCTTCGAGCTGTGCGTAGCTCAAGGTCCTGAGCGTATCACTGACTGCGATGCGCTCAGGAAATTGACGTGCCCTGTCACTGAATATCTCGTGCAGAAAAGCACCGGGCTTGAGAGGGGCTGACGCGGCGCCAAGCGATTCGTCAGTGTTCTTGATCGGCATGACAAAGGCTCCTGTTTAGTAACCAGGTGCAGCGTTCAAATCCACTGCACTCGAGACATCCCTGCGGCCTGAAGGATCTGTTCGAAGGGCCGGCAAAATCCGCAGTTGGCGCATTTCAGCACCGACTGCCGGCTTGCGTCTGTCGAGGGAAATGGGGACAAGGCCCTGGCGAACACCATGAATTCGCTTTGACATGCTGCGCGACCGCTGTCCCGGAATGCGGTGACAGACGCCCCCCGGCCATCAGTGTTTTTATTCTTGCGCGGTGCTGGAACGTGTTGGTCTGGCACCAAACAACGTGGATGTGAAGGGCTGAGGTCCAGGAGTTTATTCATGAGTCTTCAAGCTAACACTGCGCCCGTTTTCGCTGACGAACAGCGAGCGGAGGCGCCAACGTGGCCCGACGGAGCCGCTGACCCCTCGGTGCGGTTGTCCCTGCTGGCTGCTGGCATCAGTTTGCCAATGGTCGTCGAGCCAATCGCTGACGGGCTGGACCCGGCTCAGTGGGCCAGCGAGCGACGCGAGGCAATCGAGGCATTGTTGTGTCGTCACGGCGCGGTGTTGTTTCGCGGGTTTGACCTGCCTTCGGTCGCCGCCTTCGAAGCATTTGCCGAGGCGCTGTCGCCTGGCCTGCACGGCACATACGGCGATCTTCCAAAGAAGGAAGGCGGGCGCAATGTCTATCGCTCAACGCCGTATCCCGAGCGCGAAATGATCCTTTATCACAACGAGAGTTCGCACCTGGAAAGCTGGCCTCGCAAGCAGTGGTTCTTCTGTGAGAAGCCATCGAAAGTGGGCGGGGCAACGCCGCTGGCGGACATTCGCCAGGTGCTCGCCTATCTGCCCAAAGAGGTGGTCGAGCGCTTTGAAAGCAAAGGCCTGCTTTACAGCCGCACCTTCACTGCCGGTGTCGAGCCGAGCTGGGAATCGTTCTTCGGCACCTCTGAGCGCAGCGTTATTGAACAGCGTTGCCGCGAGCAAGGTACAGACTTCGAATGGCTTGACGGCGACACGCTGCAGCTTCGCACCCGGTGCCCGGCGGTGATCAGCCATCCGTTCACCGGCGAGCGTGGCTTTTTCAATCAGGTGCAGTTGCATCACCCCTATTGCATGGGCGAAGAGCTACGCGAGGACCTGCTCGATATGTTCGGCCCCGACCGCCTGCCAAGGTTGGTCAGCTATGGCGACGGCTCAGCCATCGAAGACTCGGTGATGGCCTTGATCGGTGATGCCTACGAGGCTTGCGCAGTGCGCTTCGACTGGCGCAAGGGCGATGTGGTGATGCTTGACAACATGCTCGTCGCCCATGCCCGAGACCCTTATGAAGAGCCCCGGCTGATCGTTGTGGCCATGGGTGAAATGACTGATCGGGGCGATGTCTGGCAACCGGCCTGAATGATCGACATCCATTGATACCGTCAGGGCTTTCACACATCGGCGCCCACGCGGACCAAGCATCCAAGGACAGCAACCAATGAAAACCAAGCAAGAAAAGAAGGCCAGACCAGGCTCGATCATGCGTCTGTTGTGGAGCAGCCATCCCTGGCTGACGTTCTTTACGCTGCTGACCGGGCTCATCAGCGGCGTTGCGTCCATTGCCGTGGTCAATGTGATCAACCAGGCGATTCACGAGGAGACCTTTCAGCGTGAGTCGTTGTTCTGGTTCGTTGGCCTGAGCCTGGTTGCCCTGGTTTTCCGCAACGGTGCGTCGCTGTTTCCGGCCTACGCCAGCATGCGCATCATGACCCGTATGCGCATTGCCCTGTGCCGCAAGATCCTCGGCACGCCGCTTGAGGAAATCGACCGCCGTGGTGCGCCGAATGTGCTGACCCTGCTGACCAGTGATATGCCGCAACTCAACGCTACGCTGTTGGTCATGCCAACGATCCTGGTGGAGTCGGCGGTGTTCCTGTTCGGTATTGCCTACCTGGCCTACCTGTCCTGGGTGGTGTTTGCAATAACCATCTCGCTGATGGTGCTGGGCGTTGCAATGTACATGCTGTTTTTCATGGGTGGCATGAAGTTCACCCACAAGGTGCGCGACGAGTTCACGGCCTTCAACGAATACACACACGCGCTGGTGTTCGGCCTCAAGGAACTGAAACTCAACGGTATTCGCCGCCGCTGGTTCAGCCGCTCGGCGATCCAGGAGTCTTCGGTACGGGTCGCGAAGTACAACTACATTGAACGGCTCTGGTTCACTGGCGCCGAAAACGTTGGCCAGTTGACCCTGTCGTTGCTGGTCGGCTGCCTGCTGTTCGTTGCGCCGATGTTCGCTGTTATCGATGCCAGGACCATGAGTGCCAGTGTGTTGGCGGTGCTGTACATCATGGGCCCGCTGGTAATGCTGGTCAGCGCCATGCCGATGCTGGCCCAGGGACGTATTGCCTGCACGCGCCTGGCGGATTTCGGTTTTTCCATTAACGAGCCGCATCCGGAACCGGAAACCAGCGATGCCGACAATGTGCTGCTCCTCGATCACAAGAAGTCATGGGGCAGTATCCAGCTGAAGAACGTACACATGAACTACAAGGACCCGCAGAGCAGTTCCGGTTTTGCCTTGGGACCTATCGACCTGACGATTCACTCCGGTGAACTGGTCTACATCGTCGGCGGCAACGGTTGTGGCAAAAGCACCCTGGCCAAAGTGTTTTGCGGCCTGTACATCCCGCAAGAGGGTCAACTACTGCTCGACGGTACGGCGGTCACAGACGACTCGCGCGGCAACTATCGCGATCTGTTCTCGGCGGTGTTCTCTGACTTCCATGTGTTCAACCGATTGATAGGTCCTGACGAGAAAGAACATCCCAGCACCGATCAGGCGCAGAAATACCTGTCGACTCTGGGCCTGGAAGAAAAGGTCAAGATCGAGGGACTTGGTTACTCGACCACCACGGACTTGTCGTACGGCCAGCAGAAACGCCTGGCACTGGTTTGCGCCTACCTGGAGGACCGTCCGATTTACCTGCTGGACGAGTGGGCCGCCGACCAGGACCCGCCGTTCAAGCGTTTCTTTTACGAGGAATTGCTGCCGGACCTCAAACGTCGCGGCAAGACGATCCTGATCATTACTCACGACGATCAGTACTTCCAGTTGGCCGACCGCATCATCAAGTTGGCCGACGGTTGCATCGTCTCCGACGTGAAGTGCGAGGTCCAGGGCAAGCGCGCCTGAACTCAAGCGCAGTCCAAATTCCCAGGGATGGTCCTTCACAAAACTGCATGAAGCAGGCTCGTCCCTGGCTCCGAATCGACTACCGGTTATCGCTGCCTTTTGTATGCGGCCAGGCCGACCCTTTGCGAGAAGAAATGTATGGCATTTGCCCTGACCGCTGCGCAACGCAATATCTGGCTGGATCAGATGACCCAGGGCGACTCGCCGTTATACAACATCGGCGGCTATATGGAGATCGATGGTGCCGTCGATTCCGTATTGTTCCAGCAGGCCGTGGACCTGTTGATTGAAGAACACGATGCTCTGCGCATGGTCCTGCTTGACGAACGTGACGAGGAGGGTTTGCCGCTACAGGCCTTCGCCTCAAGCATGCCGCAGTGTATGACTCCGATCGACCTGCAAGGGCATGACGACCCGCGTCAGGCAGCCGCACACTGGGTGCAGGCTCGGCTTGAACAAGCGTTCAGGCTAGATGGTGGGCCACTCTACCGAATGCATTTGCTCAAACTCGAAGAGCAGCGCTTCTACTTTGTGTTTTATACCCACCACATCGTGCTCGACGGCTGGAGCATCGACGGTGTCTGTACGTACCTCAGTGAGATTTACAATGCGCTGCTCAATCAGCGCACGCCTGACGTTGCCGCACCGTCCTATGTCGATTTCATCAAGGACGACCTCAAGTATCGCGGGTCGCGACGTTTTTCGCTCGATCAGGCCTACTGGCTGGACAAATACCGTGAGATCCCCGATCCGTTGCTGACAGCGCGCCCGCGCCAGGTCTCTATTCAGAACCAGACAGCACACAGCCGCAGCGGCCACATCAGCTCCGGTCTTGACCGTGGTCTGGAGCAGCAGATCGACGATCTGGCGCTTCGACTGCAAGCCTCTTCGTTCCATGTTTTGCTGGCAGTGCTGTACGTGTACTTCACCCGCGTCTACCAGCGTGATGAACTGGTCATCGGCCTGCCGATTCTCAACCGCTCCAATGCCGGCTACAAGAAGACCTTGGGGCTTTTTACCCAACTCAGTTCGGTGCGCCTGAAGTTCAGTCCAGACCTGCCGTTCGCAGAACTGGTCCAGGGTATATGTCGGGCAGTCAAGCAGGATTACCGCCACCAGCGGTTCCCGGTCAGCGACCTCAACCGGCTGCTGGAATTGCGCCGTACCGAGCGTACCCAATTGTTCGATCTGACGTTCTCCTATGAGCGCCAGAACCTTCCGCTGCATTTCAATCAGGCAGCCGCCAGCACTACCAAGTGTTCGAACAACCACGAACAGACGCCGCTAGCTATCTACCTGCGCACCAACGCCTGCGAAACTGAATCGTGGATGCACTACATCTACAACGAGGCGTTTTTTCAGCACGACGAGATTGTCCTCCTTGCCGAGCGCTTGCAGCGTGTTATGGAGCAGGGGCTGACAAATGAACAACTTCCGGTGAACGGGTTCTCGCTGATCAGCGAGACCGACACCTCCCGGGTTCAGGCGTGGAATGCCGATCAGCCACATTTCGCCGATGACCTGACTATCCACCAGCAGTTCGAAGCACGCGCTACAGAACGACCAGACGCCGTGGCGCTGATGTTCGAAGAGCAGACCCTGAGCTACGGCGAACTCAACGCCCGCGCCAACCAGGTCGCGCATCGCTTGCTGGCCCTGGGTGTGCGCCCGGACGATCGCGTAGCGATCTGCGTCGAGCGTGGCCCGGCGATGATTATCGGCTTGCTGGGTATCCTCAAATCCGGTGCCGGTTATGTACCGCTGGACCCGGCTTACCCACTTGAGCGCCTGGCCTACGTCCTCGGCGACAGCACGCCAGTGGCATTATTGAGCCAACAGTCAGTACAACAAGCGTTGCCGTTATCTGAAGTGCCGCTGATCTATCTCGACGACGCCGACCTGCAGAACGAATCCGTGTGCAATCCGCAGGTAGCGGTCAAGTCCAGCGACCTTGCCTACGTCATCTACACCTCCGGCTCCACCGGACTGCCCAAGGGCGTAATGGTCGAGCATCGCAACGTTGCGCGGCTGTTCTCGGCCACCGAAGAGTGGTTCAGCTTCAATGAACAGGACGTGTGGGCGCTGTTCCATTCGTTCGCCTTCGACTTCTCGGTCTGGGAAATATGGGGCGCACTGCTGCACGGCGGCCGTTTGTTGATCGTGCCGCAACTGGTCAGCCGCTCGCCGGAAGACTTCTACACATTGCTGTGCAGCGCCGGGGTGACGGTGCTCAACCAGACGCCGAGTGCGTTCAGGCAACTGATTGCTGCCCAGAGCGAGAACGCGCAGGCGCATTCGCTGCGTCAAGTGATTTTCGGTGGTGAAGCGCTGGAAACGGCGATGCTCAAGCCGTGGTACGCCCGTAACATGAATGCCGGTACACAACTGGTAAACATGTACGGCATTACCGAAACCACAGTGCATGTGACCTATTACCCGTTGCAGCCTGAAGACGCCCAGCGCGTCGGTGCCAGCCCGATCGGCAAGCGCATCCCTGACCTGCAACTCTATCTGCTCGATGCCTATGGTCATCCGCTGCCACCGGGTGCGGTGGGTGAGTTACACGTCGGCGGGGCAGGCGTGGCCCGTGGTTATCTCAATCGCGATGAATTGAACGCGACGCGCTTTCTCGACGATCCCTTTGCCTCGGTACCCGGCGCGCGGATGTACCGCTCTGGCGACCTGGGTCGTTGGTTGCCGGACGGCAGCCTGGAATACCTGGGCCGTAACGATGAGCAGGTGAAAATTCGCGGTTTCCGTATCGAGTTGGGCGAGATCGAAGCTCAATTGATCGCCTGCAGAGGCGTGCGTGAAGCAGTGGTCGTGGTGCGTGAAGACGAACCGGGCGATAAACGTCTGGTGGCCTATGTCATCGGCACAGCAGACCTGGAACCGGACGCCACCTACTTACGTGAACAGCTGCGCCTGTCACTGGCCGAGCACATGCTGCCGAGCGCTTTTGTCAGCCTGGAGGCTTTCCCGCTGACCGCCAACGGCAAGCTTGATCGCAAGGCACTGCCGCTGCCCGTGGCCGAGGCCTATGCCCGGCGCCAATACGAGCCACCGCAAGGGCTGACGGAAATCCGCCTGGCCGGGTTGTGGACCGAGTTGCTGGGCGTCGAGCAGGTAGGCCGTCATGACCAGTTCTTCGAACTGGGTGGGCATTCCATGCTGGCAGTGAAACTGATCGAACGCATGCGCGAAGTCGGTCTGAATGCCGATGTGCGCGTGTTGTTCGGCCAGCCAACCCTGGCCTCCCTGGCGGCCGCCAGCGGCAAGGTCACAGACGTTAAGGTGCCCGCCAACAAGATTCCCGCCGACTGTCGGCACATTACCCCGGACATGTTGCCTCTGGCCCGACTCACTCAGGCCCAGATCGACCGTGTGGTCGCCACCGTGCCGGGGGGTGTGAGCAATGTGCAGGACATCTATGGGCTGGTGCCGCTGCAGGAAGGCATCCTCTATCACCATTTGACGAGTGAGGACGGCGATCCGTACCTGTTGCAGGCTGTGTTGCGGGTCAATAGCTTCGAACAGTTGCTGGACTTCACGGAAGCCTTGCAGCAGGTCATCGATCGTCACGACATTCTGCGTACGGCGGTGGCCTGGGAAGAACTCGACGAGCCGGTGCAAGTGGTCTGGCGTCAGGCGCAGCTGCGGGTCGAGGCATTTTTACCGCACCCGGAGCAGGGTGATGTCGCGGCCCAGTTGCAGGCGCAGTTCGATCCACGGCGGGTACGTATGGATTTGCATCAAGCCCCGATGATGCGCCTGCACTATGCCGAAGATCCCGTCGACCATAGCTGGGTTGCGGTATTGCTGTTCCATCACCTGATCGATGATGCCACCTCGCTGGCCTTGCTGGGCGCAGAGATCGAGGCGTTCAGACAAGGGCGCGGCGAACATCTGCCAGCGTCGGTGCCGTACCGCAATCATGTGGCTCAGGCCCGATTGGGCGTGAGCCGTAAGGAGCACGAAACGTTTTTCCGCGACATGCTCGCCGATATTGACGAGCCGACCCTGCCGTTCGGCCTGCAAGACGTACAAGGCGACGGCAGCGGAGTCGAAGAAGCCCTGTTGCCGGTTGACCCGGAGCTGGCCAGACGTCTTCGCGCTCATGCCCGGCGCCTGGGTGTCAGCAACGCGAGCCTGCATCACCTTGCGTGGGCACAGGTGGTAGGGCGCTTGTCTGGTCGTCAGGATGTGGTCTTCGGCACTGTGCTGCTAGGCCGTCTGCTCCGTGGTCAGGGCGCCGAACGAGCCTTGGGGATGTTTATCAATACCTTGCCATTGCGCGTCGCTGCTGGCGAGCAGGGTATTCAGGCTGCTGTGCGTACCACCCATGCACGCTTGGCGGCGTTGGTCAGTCATGAGCACGCGCCGCTGTCACTGGCCCAGGCATGCAGCGGCGTGGCGGCGCCGACACCGTTATTCAGTGCGCTGATGAACTACCGGCATGTCGCGGTCGGCGCCCAGACACCTCAAGAGGCGGGGCAGACCAGAACCTGGGCCGGTGTCGAAGTGCTCGGCGGTGAAGAGCGCACCAACTACCCACTGTCCTTGTCGGTGGACGACCTCGGCGAATCCTTCGGTCTGACCGTTCAGGCAGTGGCCGGAATCGGTGCCCGGCGCATCTGCGGTTACATGCACACCGTGCTGGAGCAACTGGCCGACGCGCTGGACAGTCGGCCAAATGCACCCTTGCACAGCCTCGACTGGTTGCCCGCGCACGAACGCCACCAGTTACTGGAAGACTTCAATGCGTTCAATGGTGCCTACCCGCAAGACCTTCTGCTGCACCAGATGTTTGAGGCTCAGGCGGCTGCGCAACCCGACTCGGTAGCAGTCACCTACGAAGGCCAACAGCTGAGCTACGTCGAGCTCAACCAGTGGGCCAACCAGATTGCTCATCGGTTGATCGCCGAAGGCATTGGCGCTGATGACCGTGTGGCGATTTGTGCAGAACGCAGTCTGGAAATGATCGCGGGCCTGGTGGGCATTCTCAAGGCCGGCGCAGGCTACGTGCCACTCGACCCTTCTTACCCTGCCGAACGCCTGGCCTACATGCTTGAGGACAGCGCACCGAAAATGCTGCTGACCCAGCGCGGTTTGCGCGAGCGGTTTGCGCAGGCCGTCATGCCGGTGTTGCTGCTGGAGGCTGATGCCCGCGCCGAGAGTGGTATTGACCGCACGCCGACGACCAATCCGCAGCTTGCGGGGCTTGGCGCGCAGCACCTGGCTTACCTGATCTACACCTCTGGCTCTACCGGACAGCCCAAAGGCGTGGCCATGCCCCATGCGCCGCTGGTCAATCTGATGCATTGGCAGATCGCCCAGACTGTCGAGCACGGTCGCCCGAGGCAACGCACCTTACAGTTCGCCGCGCTGGGTTTTGATGTGGCCTTTCAGGAAATCTTCAGCACCTTGTGTGCAGGTGGCGAACTGTCGCTGATCCACGGCGATACTCGTCTGAATTTCCGCCGCCTGTTCCAACATATCTGCGAGCAGCGTATCGAACGCCTGTACATGCCGTGTATTGCCCTGCAGGCATTGGCCGAGGCGGTGGTCGCTGAACCCGAACAGACTGATTGCCTGTTGCAGGACGTAATCACTGCCGGTGAGCAACTGCGAATCACCGAACCGATGCGGCAGTTATTCGCCCGTTTGAACGACGCCCGCCTGCATAACCACTACGGCCCGACCGAGTCCCATGTGGTCACGGCGCTGACCCTTGAGGGTGACCCGCAGGCCTGGCCGACCTTGCCAAGCATCGGCCAGCCGGTGGCCAACACCCGCATCTACCTGCTCGACGAACACATGCGCCCGGTGCCGGTGGGCGTGGCAGGCGAACTGTACATC
This sequence comes from Pseudomonas sp. ICMP 3272, assembly GCF_001466905.1. Lineage (NCBI taxonomy): Bacteria > Pseudomonadati > Pseudomonadota > Gammaproteobacteria > Pseudomonadales > Pseudomonadaceae > Pseudomonas > Pseudomonas sp. ICMP 3272. The sequence goes on along the minus strand of NZ_LKEK01000078.1, from coordinate 10,290 downwards.
GGCGGCGCGTGTGTCGCGCGTGGCTACCTGAACCGTGATGACCTGACCACCGAACGTTTTATCGCTGATCCGTTTGCCGCCTGCGATGTCGGCAACCCACACGCGCGCCTGTACAAGACCGGCGACCTGGGTTGCTGGCAGGCCGACGGCAAGATCGTCTATCTGGGCCGTAACGACGATCAGATCAAGATCCGAGGTTTCCGTATCGAACTGGGCGAAATCGAGGCGCGCCTCGGTCAATTTCCGGGCCTGCGCGATGCAGCGGTGCTGGCCCGCGAAGACGTTCCCGGTGAAAAGCGCCTGGTCGCTTATTTCAGCGTGCAGACCGGGCAGGTGGTGCCCGAGGCCGACCAGATGCGTCTGCATTTACAGGCGCTGCTGCCGGATTACATGATCCCCGCAGCCTATGTGCACCTGGAAAAACTGCCGGTCTCGCCCAACGGCAAGCTGGATCGTCGCGCACTACCGCAGCCATCAGCCGATGCCTTCGTCAGTCGCGACTATCAGGCCCCGATCGGTGACACCGAAATCATGCTGGCTGAGCTCTGGGCCGACGTGCTGAGTGTTGAGCGAGTCGGTCGGCACGACCATTTCTTTGAGCTGGGTGGTCACTCGCTGCTGGCGGTGAAGCTGATCGAGCGCATGCGTCAGGTTGGCCTGAGTGCCGATGTACGCGTGCTGTTCGGCCAGCCCACCCTTGCCGCACTGGCGGCGGCTGTGGGCGGCGGTATCGAGATCGAGGTTCCGGCCAACGGCATTCCCGACGGCTGCGAGCACATCACCCCGGACATGCTGACCCTCACTTCGCTGGACCAAGGGACTATCGATCGCATTGTCGCCGGCGTTCCCGGTGGTGCGGCCAATGTGCAGGACATCTACCCGCTGGCACCATTGCAGGAAGGTATTCTTTATCACCACATCGCCGCGGAGCAGGGCGACCCGTATCTGCTGCAAGCAACCTTCGCCCTGCATGATCCGGCGCACGTACGACGTTTTGCCGAAGGCTTGCAGGCAATGATCGATCGCCATGACATCCTGCGCACGGCGCTGGTCTGGGAAGGTCTGAAACAACCGCTGCAAGTGGCTCTACGCCGGGTCGAGCTGTCGATTGAGCAAATCACCCTGGCACCGGGCGGCGGCGATATCGTCGCCCAGATGCAACGCCGTTTTGATCCCCGCGAGTACCGCCTCGATCTCAGCCAGGCCCCACTGGTTCATCTGGCCTTTGCGCAGGACTCGGAGAACCAGCGCTGGGTGGCGATCCTGCTGTTCCATCACATTGCCCTCGACCACACCGCGTTGGACGTGATGAGCGCAGAAATGCTCGCTCACGTGCAAGGCACCGCGGCGCAAATGCCGGCGGCGATGCCTTACCGGAATTATGTGGCGCAGGCCCATCTGGGCGTGAGTCGCGAACAACATGAAGCATTTTTCCGCGAGATGCTCGGCGATGTCGATGAACCGACGCTACCGTTCGGTCTGCTTGAGGTGCAGGGTGACGGGCAGGGCATCAAGGAGGTTCGCCACGCGCTTGCGGCTGATTTGTGTCAGCGTCTGCGCACTCAGGCTCGGCAACTGGGGGTGAGTGCAGCAAGCTTGCATCACCTGGCCTGGGCGCGAGTGCTGGGCAGCGCCAGCGGGCGTGAAGACGTGGTATTCGGCACGGTGTTGCTGGGGCGCATGCAAAGCGGCCTGGGTGCCGACCGCGCCTTGGGCATGTTCATCAATACCTTACCGCTGCGGGTCGATGTCGGTACGTGTGCAGTGCGTCAGGCCGTGCGTCAGACCCACGCCCGTTTGACCGCATTGCTCGGTCACGAACACGCGCCGCTGGTGCTGGCGCAACGTTGCAGCGCGGTGGACGCAGCGTCGCCGCTGTTCAGCGCGTTGCTCAACTATCGCCATAGCCCGGCACGTGAAGCCAGCGGTGGCGATCGTTGGGCGGATACCCAGGTGCTCGGCGTACTCGAACGGACCAATTACCCGTTGACCCTGTCGGTGGACGATCAAGGCGAAGGCTTCCTGTTGAACGTACAGGTAGCAGCCGGCTTCGATGGCCAGCGGATCTGCAACTACATGCAGACCGCCCTGAGCCATCTGGTTCAAGCCCTTGAATCCGCGCCGGACTCAGCAGTGCGCGATCTGCCGGTGGTGCCGGAAGCCGAACGGACGGAGCTGCTGGTGGNCCGCAGCAACAGACCGTGCATAGCCTGTTTGAAGCTCAGGTGCGGGCGTGCCCCGAGGCTTGTGCGGCAATCCACGACGGCGTTTCCTTGAGTTATGCCGAACTCAACATTCGGGCCAACCGTCTGGCGCGGCATCTGCTGGGGCTTTGTGTGCAGCCGGGTGACAGCGTGGCGATTTTGCTGGAGCGCAGCCATGACCTGCTCGCCAGTCAACTGGCAGTGCTCAAGTGCGCGGCGGTGTATGTGCCGCTGGACATCAATGCACCGGTCGAGCGTCAGGCTGAGGACAGCCAGGCGCGTGTACTGCTCACTCACAGCCAAGTGTCGCTGGAAACCGCTGCGCAGCGTGTCGATCTCGATGGTTTGACCCTGGATGATCTGAAAGACACTGATCTGGCGTTGCCGCAGTCCGCCGAAAGTGTTGCCTACATCATGTACACCTCTGGTTCGACGGGTGTTCCGAAAGGTGTGCTGGTGCCGCATCGGGCCATAAGCCGTCTGGTGATCAACAACGGTTATGCCGATTTCAACGCTCAGGACCGCGTGGCGTTCGCTTCCAACCCTGCATTTGACGCCAGCACGCTGGATGTCTGGGCACCGTTGCTCAACGGCGGCTGCGTGGTGGTGATCGGGCAGAACGACTTGCTGTCTCCGCGCGACTTCCAGCGTCTGCTGCTGGAGCAATCGGTAACCGTGCTATGGATGACCGCCGGTTTATTCCATCAATACGCTTCGGGGCTGGGCGAGGCTTTTTCGCGCTTGCGCTACCTGATTGTTGGCGGTGATGTGCTGGATCCTGCTGTCATAAGCAGAGTATTGGCAAACAGTGCACCGCAACACCTGCTTAATGGCTATGGCCCGACCGAGGCGACGACCTTTTCCGCGACCTGCGAGATTGTTTCGGTCGGCAATGGCTCGATTCCTATTGGCAAACCCGTAGGCAACAGCCGCCTGTATGTGCTCGATAGCCAAGGCCAACCCGTGCCATTGGGCGTGCCCGGCGAGCTGTATATCGGCGGGCAGGGTGTCGCCAGGGGTTATTTGAATCGGGATGAACTGACCCTTGAGAAATTCGTTGCCGACCCGTTCGACAGCGACCCACAGGCGCGCTTGTACCGCACCGGCGACCTGGTTCGCTGGCGTGCCGACGGTAATCTGGAATACCTGGGTCGTAATGACGATCAGGTGAAAATCCGTGGTTTCCGTGTTGAACTGGGTGAAATCGAAGTACGCCTGGCCGAGCATTCGGATATTCGTGAAGCCGTGGTGCTGTGCCGTCAGGATGAGCCTGGTGACAAGCGTCTGGTCGCTTATGTCACGGCGCAGCAGACTGAAACTGCGCTGGACATCGAACGCCTGCGCAACCATCTGCAAGGCTTGTTACCGGACTACATGGTGCCGGCAGCCTACGTGCAGCTCGATGCGCTGCCGCTGACCGCCAATGGCAAGCTCGATCGCAAGGCCCTGCCAGTGCCGGATGCGCAAGCGCTGATCAGTCGTGGTTACGAAGCACCGCAAGGTGAGGTCGAAGCAGTGCTGGCCGAGATCTGGGCCGAGGTACTGCAGGTCGAGCGGGTTGGTCGCTACGATAACTTCTTCGATCTGGGCGGGCACTCTCTGCTGGCCATGCGCATGGTGTCTCAAGTACGCCAACAGCTGGGCGTGGAATTACCGCTGGGCGAGCTGTTTGCACTCGGTGAACTGGCAGCGGTGGCCGCAGCGCTGAATGGCGTGGCGCGCAGTGAACTGACAGCAATCCTGCCGGTGAAGCGTGATCAGCCAATGCCATTGTCCTTCGCCCAGCAAAGGTTGTGGTTCCTGGCACAGATGGACGGCGGTAACGAAGCCTATAACATCCCGATGGCACTGAGCCTTGTGGGGGCGCTCGACGTCACCGCTCTGGCGCGAGCCCTGGCACGTATCGTCGAACGCCATGAAACCTTGCGCAGTCGATTTGTGACCTGTGAAGGCGCTGCGCAAGTACTGTTCGTGCCCACCTGCGCAGACGCCGGGCTGTCTGTCGAAGACATTCGTCATGCGCCTCATGGCCTGGAAGAGTTTATTCGGGTCGAGGCGGTAGCACCGTTCGATCTGGCTAACGGCCCGCTGATTCGCGCTCATTTGCTGCAAGTGGCCGACGACCGTCATGTGCTGCTGATGACTGTGCACCATATCGTCGCCGATGGCTGGTCGATGGCTGTCCTGAGCCAGGAACTGCTGGCGCTGTACCCGGCGTTCTGCCAGGGACAGCCCGATCCACTGCCGGCGCTGGCGATCCAGTACGCCGATTACGCGGTATGGCAACGTCGCTGGCTGTCCGGCGAACGCCTGCAACACCAGGCCGCCTATTGGCATCAGGCACTGGAGGGAGCGCCGACGCTGCTCACGTTGCCGACTGATCGGCCACGTCCGGCGCAGCAGGACTTCGCCGGTGCCAGCCTTGCCGTGCAACTGAATGCAAATCTGGCAGCAGACCTGCGCAAACTGGCACAACGTCAGGGCGTCACGCTGTACATGGCGCTGATGGCCGCCTGGGCGACGACACTCACGCGCCTTTCGGGTCAGGCCGACGTGGTGATTGGCAGCCCGGTGGCAGGGCGAGGCCATACCGAACTTGAAGACCTGATCGGCCTGTTCGTCAACACCCTGGCGGTGCGCATCGACACCTCGGGCAATCCGAGCGGCGAGGCGCTGCTGGCCCGGGTCAAGGCCCGCGTACTGGAAGCACAGGAGCATCAGGACCTGCCGTTCGAACAGGTTGTGGAAGTCGTTCGCCCGACACGCAGCCTGGCCCATCCTCCTTTGTTCCAGACCACGCTGAACTGGATGCCGGGAAAAAACGTTGCCGATTCGCTTGGCGACCTGAGAGTGGAGCCGGTCGAGCAGAACAGTCAGGTGTCCAAATTCGACCTTTCGCTGAACCTGAGCGAGCAGGGCGAGACGCTGGCAGGGACGCTGGACTACGCCACGGCGCTGTTCGACGAAACCACGGCGCAACGGTATCTCGGCTATTTCATGCAGATCCTCGAAGCCCTGGCGGCTGATGAGCAGACGCATCTTGATCGCATCCCGCTGGTCGGCGAAGAGGAACGCCGTTACCTGCTGGAAACGCTCAACACGACGGCGCTGGCGCAAGTTAATGACGAGCAGACCGTGCACGCCATGATCGAAGCCCGGGCAGCCAGCGCGCCTGAAGGTGTCGCGGCTCAGGTGGGCGAGCATTGCCTGCACTACGGCGAGATGAATCAACGCGCCAACGCACTGGCCCATCACCTGATCAGTCTCGATGTCTGTGTGGATGATCGTGTAGCAGTCATGGCCCGTCGCGGACTGGACACGCTGGTGGCCATGCTCGCCGTCCTCAAGGCAGGCGCAGGCTACATCCCGGTCGATCCGTCGCACCCTGACGAGCGCATTGCCTATCTGCTGGCCGACAGCGCACCCAAAGTGCTGCTGACCCAGCAGGCCCTGATGAACCGTGTGCCGCAAACGTCTGCACCGGTCATCGCCTTTGACCGCCCTGAATGGCCGCACCGCCTGGAAAACCCGCAAGTGGCGGGGCTCAACCCCACGCATCTGGCTTACGTAATCTACACCTCCGGCTCCACTGGCCAGCCAAAAGGCGTGATGGTCGAGCACCGCACCCTCGGCAACCTGATCGACTGGCATTGCCAGGCCTTCGATCTGCAGGCTGGCAGTCATACCGCCAGCGTCGCAGGCTTCGGCTTCGACGCCATGGCCTGGGAAGTCTGGCCGGCGCTGTGTGCCGGGGCGACCCTGCACCTGCCGCCTGCGGACGTGGGTAATGAACAGCTTGATGCACTGCTCGACTGGTGGATCGCTCAACCGCTGCAGGTGGCTTTCCTGCCGACGCCGGTTGCCGAGTACGCCTTCAGCCGCGACTTGTCTCACCCCACCTTGCGTACGCTCTTGATTGGTGGCGACCGTCTGCGCCAGTTCCAGCGTGATCCGGGCTTCACCGTCATCAACAACTACGGCCCGACCGAGGCCACGGTGGTCGCCACGTCGGGGCGTTTGCTGCCCGACGGCAGACTCGACATCGGCACACCGATTGCCAATACCCGCGTGTATCTGCTTGATGAGCATCAACAACTGGTGCCGCTGGGTGTGGCGGGCGAGCTGTACGTCGCCGGAGAAGGCGTGGCGAGGGGGTATCTGAACCGACCGGAGATGACCGCCGAGCGCTTTCTGCGTGATCCGTTCCACGCCAACGCCCGGATGTACCGCACCGGCGACCTGGCACGCTGGAACGCCGATGGCACTCTCGACTACCTGGGGCGTAACGATGATCAGATAAAAATCCGCGGCTTACGCGTTGAGCTGGGTGAAATCGAAGCACGCCTGGCCGAACACGCCGATATTCGTGAAGCCGTGGTGCTGTGCCGCCAGGATGTTCCTGGTGACAAGCGTCTGGTGGCGTATGTCACGACGCAGCAGCCTGAAACGGTGCTCGACATCGAACACCTGCGCAGCCATCTGCAAGGCACATTGCCGGACTACATGGTGCCGACAGCCTATGTGCAGCTCGATGCGCTGCCGCTGACCGCCAACGGCAAGCTCGACCGCAAGGCCCTGCCAATGCCGGATGCGCAATCGCTGATCAGTCGTGGCTATGAAGCACCACAGGGCGAGGTCGAGATCCAACTGGCATCGATCTGGGCTGATGTACTCACGGTCGAACAGGTCGGTCGCCATGACCACTTCTTCGAACTGGGCGGCCACTCGCTGCTGGCAGTGAAATTGATCGAGCGCATGCGTCAGGTCGGCCTGAGTGCCGATGTGCGCGTACTGTTCAGCCAGCCTACGCTGGCGGCACTGGCGACAGCGGTCGGCGGTGGCACGGAAGTCGTGGTGCCAGCCAATCTGATTCCGGAACGCTGCGAACACATCACCCCGGACCTGCTGCCGCTGATCAGCCTGACTCAGGCGCAGATCGACTGCGTGGTAAAGCATGTGCCCGGCGGTGCTACTAACGTGCAGGACATTTACCCGCTGGCGCCTTTGCAGGCAGGTATTCTTTATCACCACATCAGTGCCGAGCAGGGCGATCCATACACCCTGAAAGCCCTGTTCAGTCTGCGCGACCGCGCACGACTGGACGATTTCAGCCACGCCTTGCAAGCGGTTATCGATCGTCACGATATCCTGCGTACCGCTGTACTGTGGGAAGGTCTCGACGAACCGGTGCAAGTGGTGCTTCGCCAAGCTGAAATGCACGTCACCGAGTTGTGCCTCGATCCGGTAAACGGCCCGATTGATGAGCAGTTGCACGAGCGCTTCGATCCCCGGCATTACCGCCTCGATGTGCGTCAAGCGCCCTTGATGCAGATTGTCTTTACCCATGACCCGCTCAACGATCGCTGGCTGGCGATGCTGCTGTTCCATCACTTGGTCAATGACGCAACCTCGCTGTACGTGGTGCTGCATGAAATGCAGGCGCACTTGCTAGGTCAGGGTGCTTCTCTGGGTCAGAGCGTGCCGTATCGCAACTACGTGGCCCAGGCCCGGCTGGGTGTCAGCGATGCGCAGCACGAAGCTTTCTTCCGTGAAATGCTCGGTGATATCGACGAGCCAACGCTACCGTTCGGTTTGCAGGATGTGCAGGACGGCGGCGGTGACATCGAAGAGGCGAGCGTGATCCTGCCCGCTGAACTGAACCTGCGTTTGCGAGCTCAGGCTCGACAGGCAGGCGTCAGCGCGGCGAGCCTGATGCATCTGGCCTGGGCACGGGTGCTCGGCAGCGTCTCGGCCCGTGAACAGGTGGTGTTCGGTACAGTACTGCTGGGCCGTATGCAGGCCGGCGAGGGTGCAGACCACTCGTTGGGCATGTTTATCAACACCTTGCCACTGCGCGTCAATATCGGCGCGACAACGGTGGTCGAGGGATTGAAAGCGACCCACGGGCAACTAACGGCTTTGCTGGGCCACGAACACGCGCCACTGGTACTCGCCCAACGCTGTAGCGGCGTGGATGCCCCGGCGCCACTGTTCAGTGCGTTGCTCAACTATCGACACAGTGTCGTGAGCGACGTTTCAGCGGAAACCGCCACTGCCTGGGAGGGGATCGAGTCCTTCGGTGCCAAAGACCATACCAACTACCCGTTGACCCTGAATATCGATGACGTAGGCAACGGTTTCAACCTGACGGTACTGGTCAGCAGCACCGTCGGTGCCAAACGCGTCTGTGGCTACATGCAGACCGTGCTGGAGCATCTGTCGAATGCCCTGGAGCAGTCACCGTCCTCGACCCTCGACAGCCTGCCGATCCTGCCCGCTGCCGAACGTGAGCAGTTGCTGGTGACGTTCAACGACACCGCGCGGGACTATCCGCAGCAACAGACCGTGCATAGCCTGTTTGAAGCTCAGGTGCGGGCGTGCCCCGAGGCTTGTGCGGCAATCCACGACGGCGTTTCCTTGAGTTATGCCGAACTCAACATTCGGGCCAACCGTCTGGCGCGGCATCTGCTGGGGCTTGGTGTGCAGCCGGGTGACAGCGTGGCGATTTTGCTGGAACGCAGCCATGACCTGCTCGCCAGTCAGCTGGCAGTGCTCAAGTGCGCGGCGGTGTATGTGCCGCTGGACATCAATGCACCGGTCGAGCGTCAGGCGTTCATGATCGAGGACAGCCAGGCGCGTGTACTGCTCACTCACAGCCAAGTGTCGCTGGAAACCGCTGCGCAGCGTGTCGATCTCGATGGTTTGACCCTGGATGATCTGAAAGACACTGATCTGGCGTTGCCGCAGTCAAGCGAAAGTGTTGCCTACATCATGTATACCTCTGGTTCGACGGGTGTTCCGAAAGGTGTGCTGGTGCCGCATCGGGCCATAAGCCGTCTGGTTATCAACAACGGTTATGCCGATTTCAACGCTCAGGACCGCGTGGCGTTCGCTTCCAACCCTGCATTTGACGCCAGCACGCTGGATGTCTGGGCACCGTTGCTCAATGGCGGCTGCGTGGTGGTGATCGGGCAGAACGACTTGCTCTCCCCATTGAATTTCCAGCGCCTTGGATGACCGCCGGTTTATTCCATCAATACGCTTCGGGGCTGGGCGAGGCCTTTTCGCGCCTGCGCTACCTGATTGTCGGCGGCGACGTGCTGGACCCGGCCGTTATAGGCCGGGTGTTGGCGAATAATCCGCCACAGCATCTGCTCAACGGTTATGGCCCGACCGAGGCGACGACCTTTTCCGCGACCTGCGAGATTGTTTCGGTCGGCAATGGCCCTATTCCTATTGGCAAACCCGTAGGCAACAGCCGCCTGTATGTGCTCGATAGCCAAGGCCAACCCGTGCCGTTGGGCGTGCCCGGCGAGCTGTATATCGGCGGGCAAGGCGTTGCCAAGGGCTATTTGAACCGTGATGAATTGAGCACCACGCAGTTTGTCGTCGATCCGTTCAATCCGTCGGAAAACGCACTGATGTACCGCACCGGCGATTTGGTTAGCTGGCGCGCCGACGGCAACCTGGAGTATCTCGGCCGCAATGACGAGCAGGTGAAGATTCGTGGTTTCCGCGTTGAACTGGGTGAAATCGAAGCGCGCCTGGCCGAACACTCCGCTGTTCGCGAAGCCGTAGTGCTGTGCCGTCAGGACGCGCCTGGCGACAAGCGTCTGGTGGCTTATTTCACCGCACAGCAGCCTGTCGACATCGAACACCTGCGCAACCATCTGCAAGGCACGTTGCCGGACTACATGGTGCCGGCAGCCTACGTGCAGCTTGACGCTCTGCCGCTGACCGCCAACGGCAAGCTTGACCGCAAGGCGCTGCCAGTGCCGGATGCGCAAGCGCTGATCAGCCGTGGTTATGAAGCACCGCAAGGCGAAGTCGAGACCCTGCTGGCAGCGATCTGGGCGGATGTACTGACGGTCGAACAGGTCGGTCGTCATGATCACTTCTTCGAACTGGGCGGCCATTCGCTGCTGGCAGTGATGCTCATCGAACGCATGCGTCAGGTCGGCCTGAGTACCGACGTACGTGCGCTGTTCAACCAGCCGACCCTGGCCGCGCTCGCCGCAGCGGTGGGCGGGTACACCGACGTGCAAGTGCCGGATAACCTGATCGTGCCGGGCTGCGAGCGTATTAC
>NZ_LKEK01000077.1:0-36384 GCF_001466905.1 Pseudomonas sp. ICMP 3272 | reverse complement strand
ACAGGCGGGAACAACGTACGCCCACCATGCTCGGCCAACCAGCCATGCAAACGATGGGCAAAACCGCAGAAATGCGGGTACTGACGGTCACCCAGGGCCAGAACGGCGTAATCGAGCTGCTTCAGTTGCAGCGGACGGCCGAGCAACTTACGCTCGAAACCCCGCGCGCTGTCGGGCGCCTCGCCCTCACCAAAGGTGCTGACGACGAATAGCGCCTTACGGCTCTGAATGAGATCCTCTTCGATCAGATCACCCAAATGCTTAACGCGCACTGACACCCCTGAAGCCTGCAACAGGCCAGCAGTCTGCCAGGCCAACTGCTCGGCAAAACCGCTCTGGCTGGCGAAACCAATCAGCCAGGAAGCAGCATCATCTGCCCCTTCACTCTGAACCTCGCCGCGCGCACTTCTGACAGCGCGCTGCTTGCGACGTCGATCCAGGTACAACAACCAGCCGGTGATAAAGAACACCGGCATCATCAACGATGCTGCCGTCATGATGAGCCGGCCGACGAGACCGAAATAGCTGCCAACATGCAGCGCATAGTTGCTGGCCAGCAGTTGCGCACCGAAACTGCGCTCTGCATAGCGCGAAACCGAGCTGACCTGACCGTTGGCCGGGTCAAGCGTGATGCTGTTCAAGGCCCGTGGATGAGGTGAGTCCTTGAGCAGGTAGAACACCGTGGCCGGTTGGCCGCCAGACGCAGGCAGGCGCAAGTTATAAGCGCGCAGCTCAGGCCCGGCAGTTTTCTGCACACTGTCCCAGATAGCCGCGTAATCAACCAGCAACGGCGCGGATTTGCTGGCCGGAGCCGCAAGGGCTTTGCGCTGCACCGGCAGCGAATCTCCCAGCAGCCTGTTCAGACCATTGCTCACCCAGTCATAAGACCAGCTCAGACCCGTGATCGCGAACAACAGGTAGAACAACAGGCACCAGGTACCAAAGACCGAATGCAGGTCCCAGTTGAAACTGCGGCCCTTTTTGGCCCAATCCATCGTCAGCCAGACACGCCAGTTCAGTGCGTTGCGAGGCCAGCGCAGGTAGAGTCCGGACAGGCAGAAGAACACCAGAACCAGTGTGCAGGCCGCAGTGATCTGTTTACCCACCTCACCTGCTGCCAGATAACGATGCAGTTGCAGGACAAAGTCGAAAAAGCCCTCACCTACAGCATCGCCTTTCAGCTCGCCGGTATAGGGATCGAAATTGCGTTTGGGACCGCGCCGTTCGCCCGGCTCCGGTGTGAAATACACCTGAGCGGCACGATTGCCCAGCGTATCGACACGCAGAATAGCGACGGTCAGCCCGGTCGCCGCCTCCAGCCTGTGAACAAGCTCAATCGGTGGCAAGGTAGCCGTACGCTCCTGCACGAGCAGAACGTCTGGGTTCAGAACATCAAGAATTTCGTCTTCGAACGAATACAACGCGCCGGTAATCCCCATGAGGGTCAGCACCAGACCTGCCGTGATCCCGAAGAACCAGTGCAGTTGGAACAAGACTTTCTTCAACGCCGACGCTCTCCCCTCTACAGGCTGCGGCGCGCAGTATGCTCCAACCGCGACACATTCTCATCTTTAAATTGAGGCAGCGCGGGTTTTCCTGTTCATTCGCGCTGCTGAGGGGAACAAAACCTATTTATTAAAAGCGTTGAATTTATACATGTACCACCTCTATTAAAAATGACCGTCGCCCACGGCAGACTGACTGTAAAGAGTTATTTATCTTACATCTTTAATCCATGTTTATGCTTTGACGCCCTCGCCCTTAAACCCCTAATCTTTTTCAACACGAGAACATCAACTTATTGAGGAGATCAACATCTGTTCTCCCGGTGAAAATAAGGACATCCCCATGAACCCAATGTTTTATGACGTCATGCAGGCAGAACCGTTATCCGCAGACCCCAAGGCGGATGAGGCGATAAAAACGGTCGAACTGTTCGGTACGATGTCGTCTGCCAATGATAAGCACGTCACCCGCGCACCCGGTTTGATTCTGACCAAAGAACAGATTATCAACCTCAAGAAATATGAATTGGCGGGGCTCGCCCTGCCCATTGAACTGGAGGACATCATTGTTTATCTCGGCTATTCAAAAGGCGCCGGTGCAGGGCTTGAACCTGAAGACTTCCTGAAAAGTTTCAACCTTATCCACCGGCATGCGCGTCGCTGGAGTCCGCTGCGCACCGACCTTCTGGGCATAGGCAGCAAACTGAAGGTCTTTGCAGGCAAGATGCTGGTGTACGGCCAAAGCATGGAGGAGATCAACGGTGACGTCAGGGCCGGAAAAATCGTTGACCATCATCAGATCAAAACACTGGAGGATGTAAAACGCTTGAGTGTTGAACTGGGCAAGGATTTTCCGGGCATCGAACTGGATGAAAACGATAAGGAGATCACCCAGGAAATCGGCTCTCACCTCACCGATATACTGGACCTGATTACAGCCAATCTGGCCGATGCGCAAACCATCAAGAAGGAACTGGATCAGTTTGGCCTGGACCTGTCGCTGCATGTCGGGCCCGAGATACAGCGCAAAATGGTTGCCATCGACAACAGTTCACTGCCGGCCGACGTGGCGAAGCTGATCCTGGATATCGAACAGCGCGCGAAGGACATCGATGAAAAGAACAAAGAGTACAAAACGGTGGTACAACAATCGTTGAATTCGGTCAGTAGTTTGAACATTGTGGGCTTGGCATTGGGCATTTATTTCGGCGTCGAAGCCGAAAATGTCAGGGGCGCACGCAATGAATTAATGGCGCGACAAACCGCCGACATAGACACCTTGCAAGACAAGAACACTATTCTGGGCTCATTGAGCAGGGTAAAGTTTAATTTGCAGAATCTGGCAACGATTGTGGTCGATGCCGACGTGGCCACTAAAAACCTGATTACCGTATGGAACAAGCTGTTTTTGTTTATTGAAGCGTCTGCGGTATCGGCGTCCGAGATAAACGACGCCTTGTCTTTACGGCAATTTATGAATCACTTCAGACAAGTCGTTCACCCCTGGAAGACCATCGAAGTCGACTCGGACGCCTTGCTTAATGTGTTTAAGGAAGCCGATGAAGAATATAAACGGATTTATGGATAACTCGACAATGAAAAATACGTTCACGCCCAATGACACAGCCTTCGCTGGTCAAATACCCGACCGCGATATCATGACTCGCAGTCTTCACCTCATGCGTAACAGTCTGGTAACGGCAGACCTTCTGTTTGCCAAGACCCAGTACCTGCCCAACCTTTATGAAAAGCTCACACGTCTGAACATCCTGGCCGTCACTGAACAACAGCACCTCGGAGAACACACTGAACGGCTGATCATCGATATCGAGTCGAAGACCGCCCTGCTGAGGCAGTACGCTCAACCCTCCGCCACTCCCATCGATGCCGAAGAGCTGGAAGATATCGACGTTCAGTGTCAGCGCCTTGTGAACAATGCCGCTGGCACAGCCCAGCAACTGGCCAGTGCTCTGAGTGAAATGACACAAGGTATTGATCGACAGCAGACCGCTGAGTTTGCGCAGAGTCTGCAAGGTGACATGGCAAAAGCAGGCACCAGACTCGACGCTTTACATACCGGCCTGGCGAAGTTGAAAGAAGAGCGTCAAGTGCTGAGCACCGCTATTGACGCCCTGGAAAGCAAGGGTGCGGCGAGTATTGCCAAGGACACGTTGATCACTGCGGAGAAGGTGCTGGGCCTGGGAATGCAGCCCCCTGAACTCGCCGTGATCATGCTGGCGCTCGAGCAAATGAAGGCGACCCTGGAAAAGGGTGAAGCGGGAATCAACCTCATCATGATGATCAAACGCCGTGATGGTTTTCGCGAGCGCATCAATGCCCTGTCCCAGCAACTGGCAAGCATGGACAAGGAAAAAATATCGCTCGCACAGCGCATTGAGCTGATTGAATGCTTCAACGCTTTTGACGAGCAGCGTGCCGCTTATGTCGAGCAATACCAGAAAATCAAAAACACTCTGGACAGCTTTCTGGTCGTCAACACCAAGGGTGCATCCGATGACAGGCAACGCAGCATGCGCCTGATCGAATCCAGCCAACAGTTGATCGGCTACTTGAACCGCATTCGCTGACGCCACCGAAGGCCACGTTGCAAGGGTAACGGCCTGTACGCCCTTGCAACCTGCGTTTATGCAGCTGCCGTTAAACGGCAGCCAAACAGCTATCAATTCAACGTGCGGGAAATTCAGCGTCTTTCAGAAGCGTTCGACACTGGACAGGATTTGACTGTCTGAACCCTGGATGACACGCAAAAAAAACCCGCGATCACTCGCGGGTTTTCATATCAGGACAACGCTTACAGATAGAACGATTTCAATGGCGGGAAGCCGTTGAATTCCACTGCGCTGTAGCTGGTGGTGTAGGCACCGGTCGACAACCAGTACATACGGTCACCGATGGCCAGGTTGAGTGGCAGGCCGTACTTGTAGTTCTCGTACATGATGTCGGCGCTGTCGCAGGTCGGGCCGGCAATGACCACTTCTTCCATTTCGCCCTTCTTCTCGGTCCAGATCGGAAACTTGATGGCTTCGTCCATGGTTTCGATCAGGCCGGAGAATTTGCCCACATCGGTGTAAACCCAACGCTCGACCGCAGTACGCGACTTGCGCGCGACCAGCACGACTTCGCTGACCAGAATACCGGCGTTGGAGATCAGCGAACGGCCTGGCTCGAGAATGATTTCCGGCAGGTCATCGCCAAAGTCTTCCTTCAGGAAGCGGATGATCTCTTCAGCGTAGGTTTCCAGGCTGTTGGTGCGGGTGATGTAGTTGGCCGGGAAGCCGCCGCCCATGTTGATCAGCTTGAGAACGATGCCGTCTTCTTCTTTCAGACGCTCGAAGATCACTTTGACCTTGGCGATGGCAGCATCCCAGACGCTGATGTCGCGCTGCTGCGAGCCGACGTGGAACGAGATGCCGTAAGGCACCAGACCCAGATCACGGGCAAGAATCAGCAGGTCCATGGCCATGTCGGTCTGGCAGCCGAACTTGCGCGACAGCGGCCAGTCGGCGGTGGTCGAGCCTTCGGTCAGAATACGCACGTAGACTTTCGCACCCGGCGCAGCCTTGGCAATGTTGCGCAGGTCCGCTTCCGAGTCGGTTGCGAACAGACGCACGCCCTTCTCGTAGAAATAGCGAATGTCCTTGGATTTCTTGATGGTGTTGCCGTAGCTGATGCGCTCCGGACCAACGCCACAGCTCATGACCTTGTCCAGCTCGTAGATCGACGCGATGTCGAAACTGGAACCCTTGTCCTTGAGCAGATTGATGACTTCGACGGCCGGGTTGGCTTTGACAGCGTAATAGACCTTGGCAAACTCGAAGCCCGCACGCAGGTCGTCGTAGGCTTTGCTGATGATGGCGGTATCAATGACCACGAACGGAGTTTCTTGCTTGTCAGCGAACGTCTTCATTTTCTTGAAGGTTTCGGCTGAATAGTAGTCTTCGACATTGATCGACATGCTGCTGGAACTCCTGATGGCAAGCGGTATTGGTAAATGGGTGCAAATGAACGCCCTCCGTATCCCCACTTTGGTTCGCCTACTTCCCAAGGCATGTCGCCGAAAGCAAAAAGGCCCTGAAGGGCTGCCTTCCTGGCCTTGCTGTCTCGTCGTCCGTCNGCCCTGAAGGGCTGCCTTCCTGGCCTTGCTGTCTCGTCGTCAGTACTTGAGCCGGATGGATCGTTTCCAGCATGGACGTTCGGCGCGAACTTTAGGACCTGAGGGGCCGGATATCAACAAAAAATGTCGCGTTTTTGCACAGAGTGCTTGAGTTGCCTTCCCAAGGACCTGTTTAACCGACCTGCATGACAGGCAGATGTTCCTCACGGCGCGATAAACCGGTAAAGCCTTTTCGCTTGCAAGGGTCTGTCAAGAAATCAGTAGCGCTCAGACTCCACCGCCACTCATCGCCAGAACTTGCGCAACCTGAAGCCGAATTTCAGCGTTTTCTGGAGGTGTCTGATAGACGACTCTCTGAAGAGGCGATTTCCCGGACAATATCCGACTTGTGTTCCATAGAAATCGAGGCTCTCTTATCAGCTTGGCCTGCACATAGGAAAACGGAATACCTTCGCGACGTAAAAACATCGGCGCAATACCCGTCACCTCACCGTGATAGATTTCGTCGAGTTTTTTCAACCACGGTTGAAAAGCCAGGTCGGGAATATTCAGTCCATTGAACTGACGCGCTGAAGCAGCCATCACCACGCTTTCGAAGTCCTTGGAAGTGCGTGCCAGGTTTGCGGCGTCAGAACCGGGCAAAGCACCCGCAATCGTTTCTTTTATGTGCGGTGGCATGTCGGCAAGAACGGCATCTGGTTTGCGAAAAATGCCCTTGGACGGCTTATTTCTGATCGCAGGCACTCCGCGCTTTCTGGAACCTCCTAACGCTTGGCTCGCTATACTTCTCATCAGCCGCGTACCTGGTGCCCGGTGGAGTAACTTGCTAATGGCGACAAACATATGCCCGCCAGGGTCGCTCCGGTTCATCGGGTCACCCGCGCAGTAGCCATAGGCATTAAGCCCGCCTTCACCAAAAGGGCTGAAGCTATCGGGGCCGTTGAAGCGCATCAAGACCGGATTGTAGGCCCGGTAACCGTTGCCAAGCAGGTAGTGACCGGTAACTGTGTCAATCTGCTCTCCATTGAAGCCCGGTACCTCTGGGTTACTCGCAGCTTTTTCACTGTAACCATAAGGTGTGTAGGCAATAGCCGTTCTCTGCTCAACACCGCCCGCATGCAATACATTTTGTTGCTGATCTGCAGCATCCAAAACAACAAGGCGCTCTCCATTGGCAAGGGTCTGCTGCGCCAGAGGCATTCCTCTCACGCGAAAAAGTGTGCGCTGTTCGCCATCAAGCACTTCGGTTGTCAACTGCTGGCCGCCATAGAACCGCTGCCTCATCGCCTGAGCCAGAGGAGTCAGACTCGCAAGGCGATCCAAAGGGTCATACCTGTATCGACAAAGCTCGTTCATCATCAGTACCTCGCTGCGCTTCGGTCAGAAGAAACTAAATCAACCGCTGCCCAAAGTGCTACTGACAGAAATGCCAGTAGCCTGCACAGGCAGAAACGCAGCGAGAGCAGCACGAACTTTACGTCAACGACCTCCATTCATCCGGGATCACTGACGGTAAGGCGTGCCCTTCCAGCTTGAACAAACGGAGAGGCAGGATCAGTAGCAAAAAATTTGATGAAGACGGCCACTGCAACGTGGAGAAATGAGAGGCAACGGCTACCGCCAGTCACGAAGACTGGCGGTAATGCCAAAAATCAGGAAGCAACCTGATCCGCAGGCGAAACAATACTGGTCTTCATCCCACGCGAACGACCCGAGCTCAGGTAAGCCGCAATGGACTCCTGCGTCACTTCACCCAGGAACACGTTCTCGGCGTCCAGTACCGGCAGCCAGGCGCGGTTGAACTCGTACATGCGCCACAACAGCGCGAATCTTCACTCTTCAGATTGCCTGAACAGCCCACATAAAAAAGCCCTGACCTGATTAAGAAAGGGCTTGAAATGAAGCCGTTTATGACGCCTACGGCCAGCGAAGAAAATGCCGTGCCTTTAATTACCCAAATCGTTCTCGTAGTCGGTTAAAAATTCGTCCCAGCTTATTTCATCGTTACCATCTGAGTTGACCTTGGCAAGTAAGGTCTTAAAGTCTTCCGGGGTAAGGTATTTCTCCATCGTTGAACTAAACTCTGCCACTGTTACCTTTTTGTCGCCATTCGTATCGTACCTGTCAAAGTCTTCGCGCGCGCGCTAACTGCTTTTCCGTCAGCTTAGTCATTGCCCATTCCTTCAATCAACATGAATTAGCACATGCAGCAACATCATTGAAAACTTACTGCGTCAAGCAACGATACGCTCACAGCCACTGCACGACTACTGACAGACCTGATAGTTGACATTACCGGTGAGGCCTGAAGGGATGACACTGTCCAATCAAGCTAGCCCAGGCCATTGCAGTACTGGACTAGCTTTTTTCAAATTAAACTTGTGCGTCTGCCGCAGCCGTTTCAGCCGGCGAAACAATACTGGTCTTCATACCACGCGAACGACCCGAGCTCAGGTAAGCCGCAATGGACTCCTGCGTCACTTCACCCAGGAACACGTTCTCGGCATCCAGCACCGGTAGCCAGGCGCGGTTGAACTCGTACATGCGCGACAGCAGGATGCGCAAGTGCTCGTCGTAAGCGGCGGTTGCGTTGAACTCACGCAGGAACTGCGCGCACGTGCCCTGCTGGCGATGCAGGTCACGGCGACGTACGTAGCCCATTGCCTTGTTCTCGCTGTCGGTGACGACGATGTAGCGACGGTCGTTTTCGTCCATCACGTCCAGTGCATCGGCAACCGGGGTTTCCGGGCTGACCGACGGTGCGTTGTCGGCGGCGTCTTCGGCTTTGACCAGCAGCAGGCGCTTGAGCGTGCTGTCCTGGCCGACGAAGCTGCTGACGAAGTCGTCAGCCGGATGTGCGAGCAAGGTGTCCGGGTGATCGATCTGCAGCAGTTTGCCGCCACGGAAGATAGCAATCTTGTCGCCCAGCTTGATGGCTTCATCAATGTCGTGGCTGACCATGATCACGGTCTTGTTCAGCGCGCGCTGCATCTCGAAGAACTCGTTCTGGATCATCTCACGGTTGATCGGGTCGACCGCACCGAACGGTTCGTCCATCAACAGCAAGGGCGCGTCGGCTGCCAGGGCACGGATCACGCCGATACGCTGTTGCTGACCACCGGACAATTCACGCGGGTAGCGATGCAGGTACTGCTTGGGCTCCAGCTTGATCATGCTCATCAGTTCACGGGCACGGTCATGGCAACGCTGCTTGTCCCAGCCGAGCAGCTTGGGCACCACCACGATGTTTTCTTCGATGGTCATGTTCGGGAACAGACCGATCTGCTGAATCACGTAGCCGATGTTGCGACGCAGGGTCACTTCGTCCAGATCAGTGGTGTCTTCGCCATTGATCAGCACTTTGCCGGAGGTCGGCATGATCAGGCGGTTGATCATTTTAAGCGTGGTGCTCTTGCCGCAGCCCGAGGGGCCGAGGAAGACGCAGATTTCGCCTTCGTTGACCGTGAGGCTGACCGAATCGACAGCCTTCACTTCTTTGCCGTTGCTCTGGAAAGTCTTGGAGAGGTTCTGGAGTTCGATCATTTCAGTAATCCTTTTGGAGTCAGCGTGCGTTGCAGCCATTGCAGGAGAAGGTCGGCGATGATGGCCAGAATGCTGACCAGTACCGCGCCGACGATCAGCATCGACATATCGCTGCGGCTGATAGAAGCAAGAATGAGTACACCCAGACCACCGGCACCGATGGTCGCGGCAATGGTCATGACACCGATATTCATCACCACGGCGGTGCGCACACCAGCGAGGATGACGGGTACGGCGATAGGTAGTTCAACCATGCGAAGGCGCTGGCCGAAGGTCATGCCGATGCCTTTGGCGGCCTCGCGGATACCCGGTTCTACGCCAGTCAGCGCCAGGTAGGTGTTACGCATGATCGGCAGCAGCGAATAGAGAAACACCGCTGTGATTGCCGGCATCGGGCCAAGGCCCTGGCCGAATTTGGAGTAGAACGGCAACAGCAGGCCGAACAGGGCAATCGACGGCACGGTCAGCAATACCGTGGCGCTGGCCTGCAACGGGCCCGCCAGTGCTGGAAAACGCGTCATCAGCACGCCCAGTGGCACGCCGACGAGAATCGCCAAGGTCACGGCGATGCCAACCAGCGTAATGTGCTGCCAGGTCAGTTGCAGAACCTGTGCCCAGTCCAGATGGGAGAAGGCGCTCAAGAAACTCATATCGTCTCCTTCCTTAATTCAATGGGTGCTGGCGCAGAAAATCTGCAGCAACCGTGGAGGGGCTTTCATGGCCGACGTCGACGCGAGCGTTGAGGTCGATCATGGTCTGGTTGTCCAGCAAGTCAGCCAGTGGCTTGAGCAGCGTGGCGATGTCCGGATGCTTGTCCAGATATTCCTGACGGATCACCGGCGCAGCGGTGTAGTCCGGGAAATAATGCTTGTCGTCTTCCAGCACTTTCAGTTTGAACGCATTGAGACGTCCGTCGGTGGTGTACACCAGACCTGCAAATACCTGACCGTTGCGCAGCGCGGTGTAGACCAGCCCGGCGTCCATCTGCCGGGTGTTTTCACGACCGAGATTCATGTCGTAGTGCTTGACCATACCGATCAGGCCGTCGGAACGGTTGGCAAACTCGGTGTCCAGCGCTACGACATGACCCTCTTTGGCTTCGTCCTTGAGCACTTTGGTCAGGTCGGTCATGGTGTTGACCTGCGGGTACTTGTCAGCCACTTTCTGCGGCAGTGCCAACGCGTAGGTGTTGTTGAATTTCGACGGCGAAAGCCAGACCAGGCCTTTCTTGGCATCGACTTCCTTCACTCGCGCGTAAGTCTGTGCGCTGTCGAGTTTTTCATCGATGTGGTTGTAGGCAACCAGCGACACACCGGTGTATTCCCAGAGCAGATCCAACTGACCGCTTTCCTGTGCGCTACGCGCCAGGTTGCTGCCAAGACCGCCGGTAATCTGTACATCGTAGTTCTTGGTTCGCAGGTATTGCGCAGTCAGCTCGGCAAGCATGGTCTGTTCGGTGAACACCCGTGCGCCGACCCGTAAAAGCGGTTTATCTGCCGCTTGGGCAAATGCCGGAAACAGCAAGGCCAAACCTAAAAACAAACATATTCTTTTCATGATAATTCCTTCGCTCAGCGAGCCAGACCGCGTTCCAGCCAGAGACGACTGGCCAGTATCACCAGCCCGTCAAGCAGCAGCGCCAGCAGAGCGGTACACGCCGCACCCAGCACCAGTTGCGGCTGGTTGTTCAAGGCGATGCCAGGGAAAATCAGGCTGCCCAGGCTGTTGGCACCGATGAGGAACGCCAGCGGCGCGGTCCCGACATTGATCGCCAGCGCGACACGCACACCACCGATGATGATCGGCACGGCGTTAGGCAACTCGACACGCCACAGCACCTGACGCGGGGTCATGCCGATGCCGACCGCAGCTTCCTTGAGTGAACCCTGAACGTTTTTCAGGCCTTCATAGGTGTTACGCACGATGGGCAATAAAGAGGCGAGAAACAGCGCGAAGATCGCAGGCCCGCTGCCGATCCCGAGTATCCCGAGGGCAATGGCCAGAACGGCGAGAGGAGGAACGGTGTTGCCAATGTTGAATATCTGCATGAAACGTTCGGCGCGGCCAACCATGCTCGGTCGGCTGAGGGCGATGCCTGCGGGGATACCGACCACCAGGGCCGCCAACATTGAAACCAGAACCAGAATCAGGTGAGCCTGAAGGTAGAACAGCAGGTCATCCTGGTATTGCTTGATAGTACTGATGCCGATCCAGTGGATCAGCAGGGCCAGGAGTGCGATAACAACCGCACCTCCCAATAGCCCCTTGCCATAGCGATTAGCCACAGGCGGACTCCTTATTTCAGTCGGCGAACGCGTTGACCAGAGCATCCAAACAAGGACACCGGCAATAACGTTCGCGAAGAGCAGCGGGTGGGTCGCCGGTAAGGGTTTAACCTCGGCGAAAACACAAGCCATAAGCGCAGCTTCGTCAAACCAACATGCTGATGAATCAGCCCCTTGCGTTGGCTTCGTTGCGAGCCTTGACGGGGGAGTGGACGTCTCCACGACCTGAAAGGTTCCCACACGAGACATTATCTGGCCATCGTTTATTGTCTGAACGGTTCGGTTATTGCCGCGAGTTGAGCTATAATCTGCGCCCTTTTTCAATCCCATCCCAGGCGATTTCCCATGACCCAACAGGCCGCCGAAGTCGCGAAACGCCGCACTTTCGCCATTATTTCCCACCCGGATGCGGGTAAAACCACCATCACGGAAAAACTCCTGCTGATGGGCAAGGCCATTTCCGTCGCCGGTACGGTCAAGTCGCGTAAATCCGACCGTCACGCCACCTCCGACTGGATGGAAATGGAGAAACAGCGTGGTATCTCCATTACTACGTCCGTGATGCAGTTTCCGTATCGCGACCACATGATCAACCTGCTCGACACCCCAGGCCACGAAGACTTCTCCGAAGACACCTATCGCACCCTGACGGCAGTCGACTCCGCGCTGATGGTCCTCGACGGCGGTAAAGGCGTCGAGCCACGCACCATTGCGCTGATGGATGTCTGCCGTCTGCGCGACACGCCTATCGTCAGCTTCATCAACAAGCTCGACCGCGATATCCGCGACCCGATCGAGCTGCTTGATGAAATCGAAGCCGTGCTCAAGATCAAGGCGGCACCGATCACCTGGCCGATTGGTTGCTACCGGGACTTCAAGGGTGTCTATCACCTGGCCGACGACTACATCATTGTCTACACCGCAGGTCACGGCCACGAGCGTACCGAAACCAAAATCATCGAGAAGCTCGATTCGGACGAAGCCCGCGCCCATCTGGGTGACGAGTACGACCGCTTTGTCGAGCAACTGGAGCTGGTGCAGGGTGCCTGCCACGAGTTCAACCAGCAGGAATTCATCGACGGCCAGCTGACCCCGGTGTTCTTCGGCACCGCACTGGGCAACTTCGGCGTCGATCATGTACTCGATGCCGTGGTGAACTGGGCGCCCAAGCCGCTGGCACGTGTGGCCAACGAGCGCACCGTCGAGCCGGCGGAAGAGAAATTCAGCGGTTTCGTGTTCAAGATCCAGGCAAACATGGACCCCAAGCACCGCGACCGCATCGCCTTCATGCGGATCTGCTCGGGCCGTTACGACAAGGGCATGAAAATGCGCCATGTGCGTCTGGGCAAGGACGTGCGGATCGGCGACGCGCTGACGTTCTTCTCGTCGGAGCGCGAACAACTGGAAGAAGCCTATGCCGGTGACATCATCGGTTTGCACAACCACGGCACCATCCAGATCGGCGACACCTTCACCGAAGGCGAAGCACTGGGCTTTACCGGTATTCCGCACTTTGCCCCGGAGCTGTTCCGCCGCGTGCGCCTGAAGGACCCGCTCAAGTCCAAGCAATTGCGTCAGGGTCTGCAACAGCTGGCCGAAGAAGGCGCCACGCAGGTGTTCTTCCCGCAGCGCAGCAACGACATCATCCTCGGCGCCGTCGGTGTGCTGCAGTTCGATGTGGTCGCCAGCCGTCTGAAGGAAGAATACAAGGTCGAATGCGCCTACGAGCCGATCACCGTGTGGTCTGCCCGCTGGATCGACTGCGACGACAAGAAGAAGCTCGAAGAGTTTGAGAACAAGGCGGTGGAAAACCTGGCAATGGACGGCGGCGGTCACCTGACCTACCTCGCCCCTACCCGCGTGAACCTGGCGCTGATGGAAGAACGCTGGCCCGACGTGAAATTCCGCGCTACCCGCGAGCATCACTGACAGGCCGACGGCGTCGCTGTGTGACGCAGAGCGTCACGAACGGCATTCCCACGCGGAGCGTGAGGAACGATAGTTCTGTAACTATCGTCCTGACGCTCCGCGTCGGCATTCGCTGATCTGGATCAACCATTCAGCGCAAAATGAGAATTAATCTCAATAGTGTCTTGCTATTATCCCGATCAGAATTATTCTCATCTTACTTGCACAGGAGATGAGACATGACCTATTTGATCGATGCATGGCTGGACCGGCCCCACCCTTACCTGAGAATTCTCCATCGCGAGACGGGGGAAGTGTGTGCCGTACTGGAAGAGGAAGCGCTGGAGGAGTTACGTGATCAGGGCGATCTGGATGTGTGCAGCTTGAGCTCCAGCGAACCCTTGGTGCTCAAGGAGCTGGTGAGAAACCTGTTTCTGTTCTGCTATGCGCGGGCGTTGCGCCCGATGGGTGAGTTGCACTGAGCATGGAGCATCAGCACAACCCCACCGCTGAACGAATCAGCGCGATTCGTTCAGCGACTATCTGCATCGACCGGGTCGCTTACAGAACGTCCAGCAGTTCCACGTCGAACACCAGCACGCTGTGCGGTGCGATGCTGCCTACGCCCTGAGCGCCATAAGCCAGCTCGCTCGGTACGTGCAGACGCCATTTGCTGCCAGCGTTCATCAGTTGCAGTGCCTCGGTCCAGCCAGCAATCACGCCGCTGACCGGAAATTCCGCAGGCTCGCCACGATCGTAGGAGCTGTCGAAGACGTTACCGTCGATCAGCGTACCGTGATAGTGCACGCGCACCTGATCTTCACGGGTTGGCTTGGCACCAGCGCCAGCGGTCAGCACTTCGAATTGCAGACCCGAGGCCAGTGTGGTTACACCTTCGCGCTTGGCATTTTCAGCCAGGTAAGCCTTGCCGGCACCCGCAGCCTGTTCAGCCTTGGCGGCCGCTTCGGCCTGCATGATTTCACGGATGACCTTGAAGCTGGCGGACATCTCTTCCTGACCCACACGGCTTGGCTGACCGCCAAACGCATCACGCAGGCCTGCCACGATGGCTTCCAGGTTGACGCCCGGTGGCGGGTTGTCGCGCAACTGGTCGCCCAACTGACGGCCAATGCCGTAGCTCACGCGGGTTTCGTCGGTGGACAGATTGACTTCGGACATGACACTGCTCCGCAGAGGGGCACGCAGTCGATAATCGCGCAATACCTGAACGGCAATCACGCTATACCCTGATGCGCCCCGAACCAAAAGGGCGAGCAGCCTAGCACAATTGCCTCCACAGCCCCTACCGCAGTGGCGATTGGCCCTTTAAAGTCAGGACCATGACGAATGAAAGGAGATAGGCATGCGCATCTCGGAACGGTCATTGACCGGCATGCCACACAGCTCGTCATGCACCACGCTATGCACCAGATAGAACGGCACCACCGGCACGTTCTTCAGCAACTCCCGGGCATGCTCCACCGAACGAAGATGCAAGGTCTTGCCTGCCGGGTCCTTGAGCATCACCGAGGTGCCATTCATGCGCACATCGAGCAGATAAATACCGCCTTCGATGGAGATCAGGTTCAGCTCGTCCACCCGACCGGCCTGGGCGTGGTCGGTAAACTCCTGGTAATTCATGGTCGACTCTCCTGCGCAACGTCTAATGCATCGGAACAGACGTTTTACAACACAAGGACGCGACACACCAGAACCGAAACCGCCTGCCCCTTTTAACTTCGCTAGCCTCAGTGCTTGGTCAGCTTGTCCAGATAGCCCATCGCAAACGCGGATATCACGAAGGTCATGTGGATAATCACGTACCACATCAGGTATTCAGGCTTGATGTTGGTGGCATCCATGAACACCCGCAGCAGGTGGATGGAGGAAATTGCCACAATGGAGGCCGCCACTTTCATCTTCAGCGAAGACGAATCCATGGTGCCCAGCCAGTTGAGCTTTTCCTTGTCCTCATCGATGTCCAGCTGCGATACGAAGTTCTCGTAGCCGGAAATCATCACCATCACCAGCAAACCACCCACCAGCGCCATGTCGATCAGCGACAGCAGCACCAGAATCAAATCAGCTTCGGCCAGCGAGAAGATGTTGGGGATGACGTGAAAGATTTCCTGGAAGAATTTCAGACACAACGCCAGCAGCCCGAGAGAAAGACCGAAATAGATCGGCGCCAGCAGCCAGCGCGATGCGTACATGGCATTTTCAAAAAAACGTTCCATTGATACTCGCAAGGTGTTTTGAAGGAGCGGGCGAGTATATCAGCGGTGACGCGCTGCTCTGGAGATGCGACAAAATATCGCACGGCGCGCATATATGCACTGTCAGGAGACCGGCATGCGTAGCGCAGACTGGCTAGAAAAGCGATGAGCGCTCACACACCACCATGCCACTGTTGATACGTCGCAGTTCAGCTTGAATATGCAAGGTCCATATCGGTACATCATCGGCGCATTGATAACCATGCAGCGACAGGCTCTCGATGATGCTCGTCAGTACCGCCTGCGCTGCTGGCAGGCCGTTGAACGGCCCTTGGGATTTGATCGCGGAGGGCTGTTCTTCAGCCATGCCGGCTGCGAAGAGCACCATCCATTGTCCACCATCGTGGGGAAGAGGCCGAATGACACATTCGATGCGGGTCATCAGCCCCATGCATTCTCGGGTAAGGCAAAGGCTACGCTGCATGATGCGCTCCTGATCAGCAACAGTATTCATCCGTCTGGCAAAGCAGGATGTGCGCCAATCCGATTGGCCACTGCGGTCATGATCAAGATTAGAAGAAAACCGTCCCGCGGGAAATATCCCTGATGAACGGATTGCTGATGAACGCAATACCGGGCGGCGTAAGCACCGCCCGGCTAGCGCCGTTGTCAGACCTTCAGTTCAGGCTGTAACTGGGCTGGCTCCTTCTCCAGCTCTTCCTTGAGGTCTTCGTCGCTGAGCATTTCCGCGATATCGCGCAAGCGCTCAACCACACGTGCGTTCACGCTGCCTTCCGGAAACTCGCCATTCTCGTCAGGCGCACCGGCAGGCTCGCCGACCAGCAGGCTCAAGGCCTCGTCAGCCTGACGTACCGCATAGATATGGAATTGCCCGTCACGCACGGCCTGCACCACACGCTCATCCAGCATCAGCGTGGTGACGTTGGCGTGCGGAATGATAGCGCCCTGCTCGCCCGTCAGCCCGCGTGCTTCACAAAGACGGAAGAAGCCTTCGATTTTCTCGTTGACCCCGCCCACCGCCTGCACTTCGCCGAACTGGTTGATGGAGCCGGTAATTGCGAAGCACTGCTTGAGCGGTGTGCGTGACAGCGCTGAAATCAGCGTGCAGGCCTCGCCCAGCGACGCACTGTCGCCGTCCACGTAACCGTAGGATTGCTCAAGCGCGATACTCGCGGAGATCGCCAGCGGGAATTCCTGAGCGTAACGGCTACCCAGGTAGCCGGTGAGGATCATCACGCCTTTGGAGTGGATCGGCTGGCCAAGATTGACCTCGCGCTCGATGTCGACAATCCCGCTGCCACCCGGATAGACCGTGGCGGAAATACGCGCAGGCACGCCAAACGCCGAATCACCGACTTCCAGAACCGTCAGGCCGTTGCATTTGCCGACCGCGGCACCGTCCGTGTCGATGAGGATCACACCCGCCATCATGTCATCGAGAATCCGCGCGGAAACCCGCCCGGTGCGCGTGGCCTTGGCCTTCAGTGCACGCTCGATATGCCCGGCGTCGGTCTTGTCGTCGTTGGCCAGCTGGCGGATGAAGTCTGCCTCGCTGACCAACTGGAACAGATCGCCGATACGCGCCGACAAACGCCCCTGGTGTTCAGCCAGTCGAGCGCTGTAGGTCGCCAGTCGCGCCACCGCATCGGCGGTCAACGGCGCCATGCCCTCTTCCGAGGTTCGGGTCTTCAGCAACTGAGCGAATTGCTCGAGCGTCTCGTCGACCATCGGAATTTCTTCGTCGAAATCGACCAGTACCCGGAACATCTCCTGAAAGTCAGGATCGAGGTCTTGCAGGGTGTAATACAGCGAGCGCGAACCAATGATGATGATCTTGACGTTCCACGGAATAACCTGCGGCGTCAGGCTCACGGTTGCCACGCGCCCCAGCTCGCCCAGCGGCGATTCCATCTTCAGCTTGCGCGACTGCAGGGTGCGCTTGAGCGCATCCCAGACGAACGGCTCGCCGAGCATTTTTTCGGCTTCCAGAATCAGAAAGCCGCCATTGGCGCGATGCAGCGCACCGGGCCGCAACTGGCGATACGTGGTGTACAGCGCGCCCTGATCGGTGCTGTATTCAATTCGTCCGAACAGGTTGTCATACGTAGGATGCTGCTCGAAAACCACCGGTGCGCCGCCGTCGCGGGTATTTCCCACCACCAGGCTCGGGCTGTACTGCTCTTCCAGTAACTTGCGTGCCTGAGCATCGGTTTTGGCGTCGTCGACCAGCTGCTCGACCAAGGTCTTGAGCAGGTACACCTGCATCGCTTGCAGGTACGCGCAGACCGCAGCGTTCTCGGCATATTTTTCCGAGAGCGGTGCCAACAGTGGCTGCAAGGTCAGCGTGATGGTTTCTTCGTTCAGCTGACGAAGCTGGTTGTTCGACTCACGCTTCCACTGCGGCAGGCTGGCCAGCTCTTCGTTGAGGCGCTCCTCAAGGGCGGAGATATCTTCGTGAAAACGCTCCCGATCAGCCTCGGGCAACTGCGAAAACTCGGCCTCGTCCAGCGCCTTGCCATCAGCCATCGGCGTGAAGGCGATGTTGGAGCTGTCGCGATACAGCGCGATGTCCTTTTCCAGCGACAGGCGCTCGATCACATCCAGTGCGCGGTCGTAGCGCTGATTGAACGCACGGTCGATCGAGCTTTTTTTCTGCTGATAGGACGGGTGCTCGAAAACCGCCGGGAAGGTCACCAGCAGGTTATCGATCAGGCCACCGATGTCGGCCGTGAACTCATGGGCAGTGCCCGGTGGCAGTTCCAGAGCCTTGGGCTCGCGGGGCTCATCGAAATTGTTGACGTAAACCCAGTCCGAAGGCGTCTTCATCCGCTTGCCTTCGGCCTTGAGGTAGCGTTTGACGAACGAAAAGCGGCCAGTGCCGGGTTCGCCCATGACAAATACGTTGTAACCGGGGCGCGGCATGGCAACGCCGAACTGCAAGGCCTCTACGGCACGCTCCTGGCCTAGTACACCGCGAAAGGGTTCAAGCTCGTTAGTGGTCGCAAAGCTGAACTGCTCAGCGGAAAACGGACGGGTCAGCGCATGTGGCGCCAGGCGTAGGTTGGCTGCGACAGAATCGGGCATCAGTAATCCTTACATCAGGCGGGGCAGATGTCGGCATTCTGGCGCTCGCCGTACAAGACTTGCAAGGCAGGAAAAACCGAAAGGCGCCTACAGGCTCAAAGCAATTGCCCGCGGCCCGGAAAATTTCTATTTCCGGCAATAATCTGTAATAGCTCACGGAACCCTTGGAACCCGCCTAAGCTCCAAACTGCACAGGTGGTTGCTGGTTGGCCGTCTGTCTTGATGTGACTACTCAAGAAACTCGACCCTTGGCTGAACTAAAAAGAGAAAAAGCTATGAAACGGATTCTTCTTGGAACGCTCTTCGCCGCTGTATCCATCAACGCTATGGCTCAAGCGCCAGGCGGTCCGGACTGCGGCTGGGGCAACATGCTGTTTGAAGGTCAACGCGGCACTCCAGCTCACTTCCTGGCCTCAACCACCAACGGCACCTCGGGTAACGCCACCTTCGGCATGACCTCCGGTACCAACGGCTGCTCGACCAACGGCGCACTGACTTACGGCGGTAAATCCTGGCTTGCCATGAACGGCATGATGGATGAACTTTCCAAGGACATGGCGATGGGTCAGGGCGAAGCACTGACTACCTACGCTGTGGTATTGGGCGTTGCACCAGAGGATCGTGAGCACTTCGCTGCGGTCACTCACGAGCACTTCTCGCAAATTTTCAGCAAGGCCGACGCCACCGCTGAAGACGTTCATACCAACACCGTCAACGTTCTGAAAAACGATCCGACTCTGGCCAAGTACGCTACCCAGGCTTAAAGTCGTTCGCCCGCCCTTTCATTGCAAAGGGCGGGATCACCTTTCCTGACTTCTCCTGACTAGTTGCCTTTTATGCTCAAACGTCTTGTCTCGCTGGCGCTGTTTGTCTGTGCCCCCTTGTCTGCGGCACCTCATGCTACCGCTGACCGTTTGCAGCAATTGGCCAATGAGCCGTTCTGGATTTCACTGGGTCACTACGAGGCAGGCAAGCTCGGTGGTTGGCGCAGCTATGTGACAGACCCGAAATTCTTTCTCGCTGCCGACGGTGCACACGACCCCAAGGCGGAACTGAGCGCGACACTTGACGCCATATACGCCCCCGTAACCAACGAGCAGACCCACGCCCAGTGCGTGTACCCGGCACGCACCCGCTGGCTGCGCGACCAGTTGCAACTGACTGACCTGCCCACGCCGGACTGCAAAGAGTTCAAGGCCTGGTACAAGGATGTGGCACCGGACAGCACTGTGCTGATTTTTCCGGCCGCATACCTCAACAGCCCCTCGTCGATGTTCGGCCACACGTTACTGCGCATCGATCCGGCCAGCGCGAAAACCAACAACACCACGTTACTCAGCTATGCGATCAACTTCGGTGCCTACATAGAAGGCATGGACAACAGCATTCTGTATGCCTGGAAAGGCTTGGCTGGCGGCTACCCTGGCTTGTTTGCGCTGGTGCCCTATCAGGAAAAGCTCTCGGAATACCGCAGCCTGGAAAACCGTGACCTGTGGGAATACCGACTGAACCTGACCCCGGAAGAAACCGGGCGCATGGTCGAACATGTCTGGGAATTGAAGCAGATTCGCTTCAGCTATTTCTTCTTCGACGAAAACTGCTCGTACCGTCTGCTGGAATTGCTGCAGGTCGCACGACCCGGGCTGAATCTCACCGAGCAGTTCGGCCTGACTGCGATCCCGACCGATACGGTCAAGGCGATCAAGGCCGCAGGGCTGGTTGAAAAGATCGACTATCGCCCTTCCCGCGAGCGGGAACTGCTGAGCCGCGCCGAGCCCCTTGATGCCGACGAGCAACAGTGGGTGCTGAAAGTCAGCGCCGATCAGAAACAACTGCAAAACAGCGAGTACCTCGCCCAGCCGAAAGAACGCCGCGCGTTGATTCAGGACGCGGCCTATCGTCTGGAGCGCTACCGCGCCAACGGGCTTGAACGCGACACGCAGCGCTCGCAACGCAGTTTCGAGTTGCTGCAGGCGATCAATCAAAACCCGCCGCCACAGCTGGACATCCC
Organism: Pseudomonas sp. ICMP 3272; assembly: GCF_001466905.1. Lineage (NCBI taxonomy): Bacteria > Pseudomonadati > Pseudomonadota > Gammaproteobacteria > Pseudomonadales > Pseudomonadaceae > Pseudomonas > Pseudomonas sp. ICMP 3272. The sequence continues at coordinate 15,676 of NZ_LKEK01000077.1, read as the reverse complement.
GCGTCCCGGCCTGCCGGAAGAGGGCCACGAATCACGTACCTGGCAACTGGGTGCCGGCACGCGCGGTGACAAAGCGTTCGCCGAATATGGCCTGCGCATGGCCTATCACGACCTGAACGACAACGCCTATGGCTTTCCGCTGGGTGCGCAGATCGAAATTCTTCAGCTCAAGGTGCGCCAATACGAAGGTAACGACTGGCAAGTTCAGCAACTGGACCTGGCCACCATTCGCTCCCTGACCCCGCGTACCGAGCTGCTGAAACCCTGGTCATGGCAAGTCACCGGCGGGCTGGAAAGGGTACTTGGCAAACATGGCGATGAAAACCTTGTCAGCCACGTCAACGGTGGTGGTGGCGGTACCTGGCAATTGGGCGACGAAGTGCTGGGCTTTGCGCTGGGCACCGTGCGCGTCGAGCACAACAACGACTTCGCCGAATTCATCTCCCCCGCTGCTGGTTTCAACACTGGCGTACTGTGGCGCAACCCGCTGGGTAACCTGAGCCTGGAAGCCAAGGGCGACTATTTTACCAATGGCGAAGTACGCCGCAGCGTCAGCCTTAATCAGCAGTGGGAGCTGTCGCGCAACCTCGGCCTGCGCCTGAGTGCCCAACGCGAATTCAGCCAGATGAGTTCACCGCAGAACGAAGTAATGCTTGAAGTGAAGTGGTATCACTACTGACAAGGTGAGTGCAAAAACTGCGGGCGGCGCTGCCTCAAAATAAAGGCACGCCGCCATCACTTATTCCCTACATCGCTTTTACAAATAACTCACAAATTACCTTCTAGACTCCTCTCATAAGTAGAGGGAACCACCATGAAGCGGTATTGGGTGTTGTTGTCGCTGGCCATCGTGCTGGCAGGTTGTCAGTCCACCCGTGACCAGATGTTGGCCGAGGGTTATCCGCCGGGCTTTGCAGACGGTTATCAGGACGGTTGCAGCAGTGGCAGGGACGCAGCAGGTGCCAGCACCGGTCAATTCAGAAAAAACGTACCCCGCTATCTGAAGGACAAGCTCTACGCCCAAGGCTGGACTGACGGTTTTCGCCAGTGTCAGGCCTCGCAGGATAACCGCGACCGACTCGACCCCGGCCAGGTCTTCAACGATCGTGACCGTGCCTGGGAGCGAGAGAAGACCCGCAGTGCAGCCAAGGCCTATCGCCCCAACTGACGCACTCGGGAAAATCGACGAAACCAATGCTGTCCGCTTGTGGCCCAAAGCTCATTAGGGAGGACACCTCATGAGCCGCGCATTTGTAAACGAAGACAACGCTGCCGCCGATGCCGAGCAACCGGTAGAGCGGCTGGTCAGCGCACAGACCAATTACGTCACTGCCGAGGGCCTGAAGTTGCTCAAGAAGCACGTCAGCAGCCTGCAGGCGCAGCACAGTGCGCAAACCGCGTTGGGAGACGCCGCTGACAAACAGCGCCAGGCTGACCTTGAACGCGACCTGCGTTACTACACCCAGCGCCTGCAAAGCGCGCAGGTTGTGACAACGGCCGTCTCGACCGAAAAGGTACAAATTGGCAGTTGGGTGACGTTCGCGGATGAAGAAGACAACCGGCAGCGCGTGCATCTGGTCGGGGAGGATCAGGCGGATGCCGCCAAAGGGCTGATCAACTGGGGTTCGCCACTGGGACGTGCATTGATCGGTGCGCAGAAAGGCGATGAAGTGGTGTGGGAGCGGCCGGCAGGGAATCAGTCGATTGAAATACTGCTGATCGAGCCGGATGCTTAAAGCGCGCTGATGAACAATAACGGCAGCGCCGTTCCCGGTCAGGAACGGCGCATGCCTTAACGCTGATCAGGCCAGCTTCTTGTGACGCACGCGGTGCGGCTGGGCAGCTGCTTCACCCAGACGCTTCTTGCGATCCGCTTCATACTCGGTGTAGTTACCTTCGAAGAAGATCGCTTGTGAGTCGTCTTCGTACGCCAGGATGTGCGTCGCTACACGGTCAAGGAACCACCGATCGTGGGAGATCACAATGGCGGCGCCCGGGAAGTCCAGCAGCGCTTCCTCCAGCGAACGAAGGGTTTCAACGTCAAGGTCGTTGGACGGTTCGTCGAGCAGCAGCACGTTGCCGCCCTCTTTCAGGGTCAGCGCCAGATGCAGACGGCCACGCTCACCACCAGACAGGTCCTTGACGAACTTCTGCTGATCGCCGCCCTTGAAGTTGAAGCGGCCAACGTAGGTGCGCGACGGGATTTCATAGTTGCCGATACGGATCACATCGGAACCATCGGACACCGCCTGAAACACCGATTTGCTGCCGTCCAGGTCATCGCGGCTCTGGTCCACGCAGGCCAGTTGCACGGTCTCACCAACTTCGATGCTGCCCGAATCCGGCTGTTCCTTGCCCATCAGCATGCGGAACAGGGTCGATTTACCGGCACCGTTACCACCGATCACGCCGACGATGGCACCTTTAGGCATGGAGAACGACAGGTTGTCGATCAACACGCGGTCGCCGTAGCCCTTGGTAACGTTCTTGAACTCGATAACCTTGTCGCCCAGACGCGGACCGGCCGGGATATAGATCTCGTTGGTCTCGCTGCGCTTCTGGAATTCCTGCGACTGCATTTCTTCGAAGCGTTGCAGACGCGCCTTGGATTTGGACTGACGCGCCTTGGCGCCCTTGCGGACCCATTCCAGCTCGTCTTTCATGGCCTTTTCGTGGGCGGTCTGTTGCTTGGACTCCTGAGCCAGACGGTCAGACTTGGCTTCAAGCCAGCCAGAATAGTTACCCTCGTAAGGAATGCCCGCGCCGCGGTCGAGTTCCAGAATCCAGCCAGCCACGTTATCCAGGAAGTAACGGTCGTGCGTGATCGCAACCACGGTGCCCGGGAAGTCGTGCAGGAAATGCTCCAGCCAGGCGACAGAGTCGGCATCCAGGTGGTTGGTCGGTTCGTCGAGCAGCAGCATGTCCGGTGCCGACAGCAACAGGCGGCACAGCGCAACACGGCGCTTTTCACCACCTGACAGGACCGAAACCTTGGCATCCCAAGCGGGCAGACGCAGTGCGTCGGCGGCTACTTCCAGCTGGCGTTCCAGGTTGTGACCGTCGCTGGCCTGCAGGATCGCTTCAAGCTTGGCCTGCTCGGCTGCCAGCTTGTCGAAATCAGCGTCCGGCTCGGCATATTCGGCGTAAACCTGATCAAGACGCGCCTGGGCGTCCTTGATCACGCTGACTGCCTCTTCAACCACTTCACGGACCGTCTTGTTCGGGTCAAGTTGTGGCTCTTGCGGCAGATAACCCACATTAAGCTCGGGCATCGGGCGCGCTTCGCCGTCAAATTCGGTGTCGACGCCAGCCATGATTTTCAACAGCGTGGACTTGCCCGAGCCGTTGAGACCCAGCACGCCGATCTTGGCACCGGGGAAGAAAGACAGAGAGATGTTTTTCAGGATTTCACGCTTCGGCGGCACAACTTTGCTCAGCCGATGCATGGTGTAGACGTATTGAGCCATGAAATGAAAACCTAGCGTCTGTGATGAGGACCGATTTAGAACGCGAGCTTAAAGCTCCGGCCGGAAAAAAGCTTTTATTTGTCCGCAAGACTTGCCGCGAGACCGTTCCGAGCCTTGAATGAACCCAGGCAGAAACAGATCGGGGCCGTGCTGACACATATAAAGCCTGGTCGATATTGCAAAAAGTGGAGTCACTCATGCAGGAGTCGGTGGATACCACGCGTTGCGCAAAGCTACCCGAATGCAGCGTGCAGGGCAAACGATCCGGCCCAATGGGGCTGGCACTCTGCCACAAGTAAAGGCATGCTAGCCGCCCTCTTTGGGCGACCCGCTTATTTTACATAAAGCATCGCTGCTTCAGTCCAGCAGTCAGGAACAACGATTTGCCCACTTCAACGCCTCTGCCGTCATCCAGTGTCGCTACAGACAGTGCGACCAGGCCTTTGCGCGGCTCAGTGAAAGGTGCATTGGCCGCGCTGGTGTTGGTGGTGCTTGCACTGCTGCTCTGGCAATTGATCGAACAGTTTCATCAGACTCAGGAACGCCAGCGCCAGCGCAGCCTGGAGTACAGCATCCAGCTTTCCGACCGGATGAGTCTGAACATGGCACTCAAGGCGCAAATCGCCATGAATCTGCTGGACGAAGCGCAATCCTCCGGAGACCGGCTGGAGCAGCCGACGGCGCTGGCAAGCCTTCGTACTGCCCTGCCCGCGCTGCGCAGCGCCGCGCGACTGAACCCGACGGGTGACATTGTCAGTGACAGCGCCGAGGCATCCCGCGACGGAGAGTTTCTCAAGCAGGCCATGAAAAAGGCCCAAGGCCACCCCTATTTCTACACCGGCACCGAAGACGGTAAACAGATTTATGTACTGATTCGCCAAGGCGGTGGCGTCAGCGGCGATTACTGGGCGCTGCGCATGGCACCCGATGCCTTGAAGGACCTGACCAGCCAGCCCGCTCAAGACTTTCAACATGTGTGGCGCCTGGAACAACGCAAGACCCAGCGGGTTCTCATCCGTGAACCGGCACCCTCCAACGAGGCGGACAGCGGTCTTTCCGAGACCGTTCTGCTTCAGCCACTGAGCAACAGTGACTGGCAACTGCGGGGCCTGTTCGATACCTACAAGGCCCGCAGCGAGCTGCTTGCGCCATTGATCGGCAAGTGCCTGGTCGGCCTGCTGCTGTCGATCCTGCCGCTGATCGCGCTGATGAGCCTGCGCAAGCGTCAGCGCCAGATGCTGCAAAGCCGCCGCCGCTATCGCGATATCTTCGAGGGTGCGGGCGTTGCGATCTGCGTCATGGACATGTCGGGTCTGCAAGAGCAACTGGAAGCACTCCAGGTCAGAACGGACGAGGACTTCGAGCTTCTGCTCAAAAGCCAGCCAGCCTCGCTGAAAAGACTGTTGCAGCAGTTGCGAATCAACGAACTCAACGAAGTTGCCCTGGGCCTGCTGGAAATCGAACACAGTGAACAGGCGTGGCAGCCGTTGATCGAAGGCGAATCGCGGTCGCGCCCCGGCATCGGCGTTCAGGTCATTCAGGCTGTTCTCGCCGGGCTGCCAAGGCTGGAGCTGGAAATCTGCCTGACACGCGCAAGCGGCCAGGACCAGCATCTATGGCTGGTCATGCGCCTGCCCGAGTCACGCAGCGACTTCGATGCCGTCATTCTCAGCATCGGCGATATCACCAGCCGCAAACAGATCGAGCTGTCATTGCTGGACCGCGAGAGCTTCTGGTCCGACGTGGTGCGAACCGTGCCGGACCACCTGTACGTTCAGGACGTACTCAGCCAGCGCGTGATCTACAGCAACCACCATTTCGGCTACACACTGGGCTACAGCAAGTCCGAGCTGCGTGCCATGGGCGAGTTCTTCTGGGAAATCCTGCTGCACCCTGACGACGCCAGAAGCTACCAGGACATGCGCCTGCGCCAGCGCCACCACGGCCATAACGAGTTATTACAATGCGTGCTGCGCTTCCGGGATCGCGAGAACAACTGGCGCTGCTTCGATGTGCGCGAACAGGCGCTGGCCTGGGACGCAGAAAACCTGGTCACGCGCATCATCGGCATCGCCAAGGACATTACCGAGCAGGTTTCGTCCAGCCAGTCGCTGCGTGACAGCGAACAGCGTTATCGCATGCTCGCTGAAAGCATCAGCGATGTGATCTTTTCCACGGATGGCCAGTTGGCGGTCAATTACGTCAGCCCCTCGGTGGAACGCGCGCTAGGGTACAGCGCCGAGTGGATTATCCAGAACGGCTGGTCCGCAGCTATTGCCAACCCTCAGCAAGTGATCGGTTTCGATGCGCTCATCAACCGCATCGGCAAGGTACTGCACAAACCTCAGGAACTCGCCAGATTGCGCGAAGAGGTGACGACCAGAATGTTTCTGTTCGACTGCCTGCGTGCAGACGGTCGCAAGATCCCGGTGGAACTGCGGGTGGTGCTGGTGTGGGACGAAAACGGCAATTTCGAGGGTATCTTCGGGGTCGGCCGGGACATCAGCCAGCAGCGTCGGGCAGAAAAAGACCTGCGCATGGCCGCCACCGTATTTGAACACTCGACATCGGCGATCCTCATTACCGACCCTGCCGGCTATATCGTTCAGGCCAACGAGGCGTTCACCCGCGTCAGCGGCTACGAAGTTGCCCAGGTGCTCGACCAGCTACCAGGCATGCTCACGGTGGAATCGGAACAGGAAAACCACCTGCGCTACATCCTCAGGCAATTGAACGGCCAAGGCACCTGGGAGGGTGAAATCAGGCTCAAGCGCCGTAACGGCGAACACTACCCGGCCTGGGTCGGCATTACCGCAGTGCTCGACGACGAAGGCGATCTGGCGAGTTATGTGTGCTTTTTCAGCGATATCAGCGAGCGCAAGGCCAGCGAGGACCGCATCCACCGTCTGGCCTATTACGACGCCCTGACTCACCTGCCCAATCGCACCCTGTTTCAGGACCGCCTGCATTCGGCGCTGCAACACGCCGAGCGCCAACAGGCCTGGGTGGTGCTGATGTTCCTCGACCTGGACCGTTTCAAACCGATCAATGACTCGCTGGGCCATGCCGCTGGCGACCGGATGCTTCAAGAAATGGCCACGCGGCTACTCGCCTGCGTATCTTCCGACGACACCGTGGCACGTATGGGCGGGGATGAGTTCACCCTGTTGCTGCAGCCGGACACCTCGCGCGAAGCCGCACTGACTCGCGCCATTCACGTGGCCGAGCGGATTCTGACCAGTCTGGTAACGCCGTTTGTACTTGAAGGCCGCGAGTTCTTTGTCACTGCCAGCATCGGCATCGCACTCAGTCCGCAGGACGGCAAGGAACTGAGCCAGTTGATGAAGAACGCCGACACGGCGATGTACCACGCCAAAGAGCGTGGCAAGAACAACTTCCAGTTCTATCAGGCGGACATGAACGCAACCGCTCTGGAGCGTCTGGAGCTGGAAAGCGACTTGCGGCATGCGCTGGAACAGCAGGAGTTTACCCTTTATTACCAGCCGCAGTTCAGCGGCGACGGCAAGCGCCTGACGGGTGCGGAAGCCTTGTTGCGCTGGCGCCACCCACGCCGCGGGCTGGTTCCGCCCAACGACTTCATCCCGGTGCTCGAGGAGCTAGGGCTGGTGGTGGAAGTCGGCGACTGGGTGCTCACTGAAGCGTGCCGTCAGCTCAAACAGTGGCATCAGGCGCGGGTTCGCGTCCCGAAAGTGTCGGTCAACATCTCGGCACGACAGTTCTCGGACGGCCAGCTCGGCAAGCGCATCGCCAACATCCTGGAGCAGACCGGCCTGTCACCTGCCTGCCTGGAGCTGGAACTGACCGAAAGCATCCTGATGCGCGAGGTCAACGAAGCCATGCAGATCCTCGACGGCCTCAAAAACCTTGGCCTGAGTATCGCTGTCGATGACTTCGGCACCGGCTACTCGTCGCTGAACTACCTCAAACAGTTCCCGATCGACGTATTGAAGATCGACCGCACCTTCGTCGACGGCCTTCCGTCCGGCGAACAGGATGCCCAGATCGCTCGCGCCATCATCGCCATGGCCCACAGCCTGAACCTCTCGGTCATCGCCGAAGGCGTGGAAACCCACGAGCAACTGGAGTTTCTCCGCGAGCACGACTGCGACGAAGTCCAGGGCTACCTGTTCGGCCGCCCGATGCCAGCAAGCCAGTTCGAAGCGCAATTCAGCAACGATGCGCTATTCATGCTGGATTAAGGGCGACGGTAAGCTGAGGGATGGGCAAAACAGGTGCTCTACCGGACACCTGCCGCTCCTCACGCACCAGCGCAGGAATGCCGTTCGGGATGCTCTGCGCTGCAAGCTCGGGACAGGACGCGGAGCATCGGCACGACAGTTACAAGACTATCGTTCCTCACGCTCCAGCGTGGGAATGCCGTTCGGGACGCTCTGCGTCTTATCCCGGCCGCGATGCGTAACTCAAGCCGAGCGGTAGACAGTCAAGCTTGCCGCTTGAACCTGTTTGCTACTCAAGATGATTCCCTTTCATATGCCAGATAAAACCCGATGGGGTAGAATACCCGCCTTTTCCGCCATGCCCCCTTGAGGACTGCCATGTTCAGCCGTGATTTGACTATCGCCAAGTACGACGCCGATCTGTTTGCCGCCATGGAGCAAGAAGCTCTGCGTCAGGAAGAACACATCGAGCTGATTGCCTCGGAAAACTACACCAGTCCGGCCGTCATGGAAGCTCAGGGCTCGGCCCTGACCAACAAGTACGCCGAAGGCTATCCAGGCAAGCGCTACTACGGTGGTTGCGAGTACGTCGACGTTATCGAACAACTGGCCATCGACCGCGCCAAGGAGCTGTTCGGCGCTGATTACGCCAACGTCCAGCCACATGCGGGTTCGCAAGCCAACTCGGCGGTCTACCTGGCCCTGCTGCAAGGCGGCGACACCATTCTGGGCATGAGCCTGGCTCACGGTGGTCACCTGACCCACGGCGCCAGTGTTTCGTCCTCGGGCAAGCTGTACAACGCCGTTCAGTACGGTATCGATGCCAACGGCATGATCGACTACGACGAAGTCGAGCGCCTGGCTGTCGAGCACAAGCCAAAAATGATCGTCGCCGGTTTCTCTGCCTACTCGCAGATCCTCGACTTCCCGCGCTTCCGTGCAATCGCTGACAAGGTCGGTGCCTACCTGTTCGTCGACATGGCTCACGTAGCCGGTCTGGTCGCCGCAGGCGTCTACCCGAACCCGGTGCCATTTGCCGACGTCGTGACCACCACCACACACAAGACCCTGCGCGGTCCACGTGGCGGCCTGATCCTGGCGCGCGCCAACGCCGAAATCGAGAAGAAGCTGAACTCCGCGGTATTCCCTGGCTCCCAGGGCGGTCCGCTGGAGCACGTCATCGCAGCCAAGGCCGTGTGCTTCAAGGAAGCGCTGCAGCCTGAGTTCAAGACCTACCAGCAGCAAGTGGTCAAGAACGCCAAGGCGATGGCCGGTGTGTTCATCGAACGCGGCTTCGACGTGGTTTCCGGCGGTACTGAAAACCACCTGTTCCTGCTGTCGCTGATCAAACAGGACATCTCTGGTAAAGACGCCGACGCTGCCCTGGGTCGCGCCTTCATCACCGTCAACAAGAACTCCGTACCGAACGACCCGCGCTCCCCGTTCGTCACCTCCGGCCTGCGCTTCGGCACCCCGGCAGTGACCACTCGCGGCTTCAAGGAAGCAGAGTGCAAGGAACTGGCCGGCTGGATCTGCGACATCCTGGCTGACCTGAACAACGAAGCGGTAATCGACGCCGTTCGTGAGAAGGTCAAGGCCATCTGCGCGAAGCTGCCGGTTTACGGCGCTTGATAAGCTTCGTTTAAACGCAGTACCAAAAGCCCCGACTCGTGAGAGCCGGGGCTTTTTGTTGGGCGGGTCGCTGCATGGGCAGAAGCTCAGCCGCTGCCCGACCTCTCAGCCGCATACCTTCTCGAACCCCGCCCGAATCTTATCCTCCGGCAATTCATCGGCAATAAACACAATCACGCTCTCGCGCTTTTCGCCTTCTGCCCACTCGGTATCCCAGTCGAAGCCATACAGCTTAAGCACGCCCTGAAACACCATTTTGCGCGGCTCTTCTTCGATGTTGAGCACGCCCTTGTAACGCAGCAGTTGCTTGCCGTGGTCTTCCAGCAGCTCGTTCATGAACTCGCTGAGACGGTCCAGGTTCAGGGGTTTTTCGCTGCGCAGGACGAGGCTGGTGATGCGGTCGCCTGAATTGCCGACCGGGGCCAGTGGGCGCAGTATCATGCCGCCGCTGAGGTCGGCGTTGAGGTTGAAGCCGCGCACGTCGAGCAGTTCAGCAAGGTCAATGTTGCCATGGTCGACGATGCGGATCGGGGCGCGGCGGTTGATGCGGGTCAGCCGCGCGCTAAGGGCATCGAAGGCTGCGTCGTCGACCAGATCACGCTTGCTCACCAGCAATCGGTCGGCAAAGCCGATTTGCGCCTGGGCAATGGTTTGCGCCAGGTGGGTATCGGCGTGGGCAGCATCGACCAGGGTAATGATGCCGTCGAGGATATAGCGCTCGCGCAGCTCTTCATCGATGAAGAAGGTCTGCACGACGGGTGCAGGGTCGGCCAGCCCGGTGCACTCGATCACCAGCCGGTCGAAAGCGATTTCGCCACTGTCCAGGCGCTCCAGCAATAGGTAGAGCGCCTTGGTCAGGTCGGTGTGGATGGTGCAGCACACGCAGCCGTTGGACAGGGTCATGATCTGCACTGGATCGGTGCCCAGCAACTGGCTGTCGATACCAGCATCGCTGAATTCGTTTTCGATCACGGCGATTTTCAGGCCGTGCTCGGCTTTGAGCAGGTGGCGCAGCAAGGTGGTTTTGCCTGCGCCCAGAAAACCGGTCAGCACGGTCACTGGGATGGGTTGCAACTCAGTCATAAGGCTCCTGGCGTGATGCATTGAGCAGAAATGAAAACGCGCCACAGGTGATGGCCTGCGGCGCGTCGGATCAAACAATAACGCAGATCAGAGGATCAGCAGCACTTCGGACCGCCCTTGCCGCCGTAACGTGCCTCTTGCCGCTCCCGGAAGAACTGCTCGTAGGTCATCATCGGCTTGTCCGGGTGGGTGTTCTGCATGTGTTCTACGTACGTGTCGTAGTCAGGCATGCCCACCATCAGACGCGCGGCCTGACCGAGGTATTTGCCGAGGCGACTCAGGTCATTGAACATGGGCAAATCCTCTGTGGATAACCATCATCACACCTGCGACGCTGGCGGCATGGCCTGGTAAGGAGCTTCCTTGTCGGTACGCGCCTTGGTCGTCCAGGCCGCACGGCCCACTTTAATGGCGTAGAACAGGATGCTGAACACCACGAACAGGAACAGCACGGTCAACCCGGCGTTGGTGTAAGCGTTGAAGATCACATGCTGCATCTGGTCCATGGTTTTGGCCGGGGCCAGAATCTGGCCAGCATCTGCCGCCGCGCTGTACTTCTTGGCCAGAGCCAGGAAGCCCACCGCAGGGCTGGCGTCGAACAGCTTGATCAGACCAGCGGTCACGGTGCAGATCAGCAGCCAGGTGGCAGGCAGCATGGTCACCCACACATAGCGCTGACGCTTCATCTTGATCAGCACGACGCTGGCCAGCATCAGAGCGATACCGGCGAGCATCTGGTTGGAGATGCCGAACAGCGGCCACAGGGTATTGATGCCGCCCAGCGGGTCGATTACGCCTTGATACAGCAGATAGCCCCACAGCGCCACGCAACCGCCGGTGCCGATGGCGTTGGCCGTCCACGACTCGGTGCGTTTCAAGGCCGGAACGAAACTGCCCAGCAGGTCCTGCAGCATGAAGCGTCCAGCTCGCGTACCGGCGTCGACTGCGGTCAGAATGAACAGCGCCTCGAACAGAATCGCAAAGTGGTACCAGAACGCCATGGTGTTTTCACCCGGCAGCACCTGATGAAGGATCTGCGCGATACCGACCGCCAGCGTCGGCGCACCACCGGCACGTGCCAGAACGGTGTTTTCACCGATGTCTTTCGCGACAGCAGTCAATTGCTCCGGCGTGATGGCAAAGCCCCAGCTGGAGACAGTCTGCGCAACAGTCACCACGTCACTGCCAACCACCGCAGCCGGGCTGTTCATGGCGAAGTACACGCCTGGCTCGATCACCGAGGCGGCAACCATTGCCATGATGGCCACGAACGACTCCATCAACATGCCGCCGTAACCGATGTAACGGGCGTTCTTTTCGTTATCCAGCAGCTTGGGCGTGGTGCCCGAAGAGATCAGCGCGTGGAAACCCGATACCGCACCGCAAGCGATAGTGATGAACAGGAACGGGAACAGTGCGCCCTTCCAGACCGGGCCTGTGCCGTTGGTGAACTGGGTCAGGGCCGGCATTTTCAGCTCGGGAGCCAGAATCAGGATGCCGATTGCCAGCGCCAGAATGGTGCCGATTTTGAGGAAGGTCGACAGGTAGTCACGCGGCGCAAGCAGCAGCCAGACCGGCAGCATTGCTGCCACGAAACCGTAACCCACCAACATCCAGGTGATCTGCACGCCGGTGAAGGTGAACATCGGCCCCCAGGTCGGATCGGCCGCTACCATGCCACCGACCCAGATCGAACCGAGCAACAGAATGACGCCTACGATGGAGATTTCACCAATACGGCCCGGACGGATGTAGCGCATATAGATGCCCATGAACATCGCGATCGGGATCGTCGCCATGACCGTGAACATACCCCACGGGCTCTCGGCCAGGGCCTTGACCACGATCAGCGCCAGCACCGCCAGGATGATGATCATGATCAGGAAACAGCCGAAAAGCGCGATGGTGCCGGGAATACGGCCCATTTCCTCGCGAACCATGTCGCCCAGCGAGCGACCGTCACGGCGCGTGGAGAGAAACAGGATCATGAAATCCTGTACCGCACCGGCCAGCACCACGCCAGCGATCAGCCAGAGCGTACCGGGCAGATAACCCATTTGCGCCGCCAGTACCGGGCCGACCAGCGGGCCTGCACCAGCGATGGCAGCAAAGTGGTGACCGAAAAGGATGTGTTTGTTGGTCGGCACGTAGTCCAGACCATCGTTGTTGACCACCGCCGGTGTCGCGCGCAACGGATCGAGCTGCATGACATGGGTGGCGATGAACAGACTGTAGTAACGATAGGCAACCAGGTAGATAGCTACCGCAGCGACCACTATCCACAAAGCGTTGATCGCTTCTCCGCGACGCAAGGCCACGACCCCAAGGGCACATGCCCCGACAATTGCGACGATGAGCCAGGGAACATGGCGCATCAGACTATTATTATTTTTCATTTTTTTATTCCAGCAGAGTTGACTAGAAGGCAAGCAGTGCGAGTTTAGCGCTGGATCAGCGAAAGACCACCCCCAACCATGGTCTAGAGCGAAATTTGATCAATTGCGGCAGATACCCGGCATAGAGGGCTGGAATGGACTCGACAGATGGTTGCCGGATCACAAAACAGTGATGCGGAACTGTTCTGTAATGGCTTTCAGGTCTATCGTGCAGGAACAACAGAATTGATCAGATAACGACCTGCCCGCTGCCCCCCCCGGTGGCGGTCAACAAGAGAGTTCATTCGATGACCGACTCACCCGAAGATCGCCGTCGTTTCAAACGCATTGCCTTTGATGCCAAAACCGATTTAAAGCAAGGCGATCAGACCTGGAAGGTTCAACTGGTCGATATTTCCCTGAAAGGGTTGCTCATCGAACGGCCCGATCCGTGGAACGGTGATCAGGCGCAGCTCTTTGAAGTCGACATCATTCTAAGCAACGACGCCCATGTAAAAATGGATGTCAAAATCACCCATGACAACAACCGGCAATTGGGATTCGTTTGCCGGCACATAGGGCTGGAGTCAATCAGCCACCTGAAGCGGCTGGTCGTATTGAACCTCGGAGACCCCGAAGAACTGGATCGGGAACTGGCAGCCTTGATCGAACTGCAGGGATAATCCTCAGGGCGAGGTTATTCGAACAACGCATCCAGTGCCTGCTCCAGACGCGTGACGGCAATGATCTGCAAACCGGGTGGTGCTTCCTTTGGCGCGTTGCCCTTGGGCACGATGGCGCGTTTGAAGCCGTGCTTGGCGGCCTCCTTGAGTCGTTCCTGCCCACTGGGCACCGGCCTGACTTCACCCGACAGCCCTACCTCACCGAACACCAGCAAGTCATGCGGCAGCGGACGATTGCGCAGGCTGGACATCACCGCCGCCATCAAGGCCAGGTCGGATGCGGTTTCCAGCACTTTCACACCACCTACTACGTTGAGAAACACGTCCTGATCGTGAGTCGGAATACCGCCGTGTCGATGCAGGACCGCCAGTAGCATGGCCAGACGATTCTGATCCAGACCCAGCGTTACACGACGCGGGTTGGACATGTGGCTGTCGTCCACCAGCGCCTGAACCTCCACCAGCATCGGCCGCGTGCCTTCCCAAGTGGCCATGACCACACTGCCCGGCACTTCTTCCTGAGCACGGGTGAGGAAAATCGCCGACGGGTTAGAGACTTCTTTCAGGCCCTTGTCGGTCATGCCGAACACGCCCAGCTCGTTGACCGCGCCGAAGCGGTTCTTCACAGCGCGCAGCAGACGCAGACGGCCATCCGACTCGCCCTCGAAATACAATACGGTGTCGACCATGTGCTCAAGTACACGCGGACCGGCCAGCGCGCCCTCTTTAGTGACGTGACCGACCAGAAAGATCGCCGTGCCGCTCTGTTTGGCGTAGCGCACCAGCAAGGCCGCGCTTTCACGAACCTGCGACACGCCGCCCGGCGCGGACTGCAACTGCTCGGTGAAAATCGTCTGGATCGAATCGATCACCATGACCTTGGGCTTCTCGACCTTGGCGGTGGCAATGATGGTTTCGATACAGGTTTCAGTCATGACGCGCAGTTTGTCCTGCGGCAGCCCCAGACGACGGGCACGCATGGCCACCTGCTGCTGGGATTCCTCGCCGGTGACGTACAACGCGGGCATGCGCTGGGCGATATTGCACAGCGTCTGCAACAGAATCGTCGACTTGCCGATGCCGGGGTCACCGCCAATCAGCACTACCGAGCCGTCAACCAGCCCGCCGCCCAGCACCCGGTCGAGCTCGGTGGAATTGGTGGAGAAGCGCGGGATCTCTTCGACACTGACTTCTGCCAGGGTTCTGATTTGCGCCTGTGAACCGGTCCAGCCGGTGCGCCCGGTGGGCGGCGCAGCAGCGCCACTCTCAATCATGGTTTCGACCAGTGTGTTCCAGGCGCCGCATTCGCTGCACTGGCCCGCCCACTTGGGAAATGTCGCGCCGCACTCGGTGCAGCCGTACAAGCGTTTGGCCTTGGCCATGACAACCCCAGTCGTAAAAAACGCCCATGATAACGCAGGTTGAGCCGGCAGCTACCTGCGCAGCGAACCATGACTTTCAAAACCGGATAAAACTTACACAGGCCGCTTCGGTCGATTGAACGTAGAACAGACGGCAACTGTAAGGCTGGACTACACTCTCTCGGATCACTTTTATCTGTAACAAGGAATTACCCATGAGCGTACTTAGCGAGTTCAAGGCCTTCGCGGTCAAAGGTAACGTGGTCGATATGGCCGTCGGTATCATCATTGGCGCGGCATTCGGCAAGATCGTTTCGTCGTTCGTCGGCGATGTGATCATGCCACCGTTAGGCTTGCTGATCGGCGGCGTGGACTTCAGTGACCTGGCCATCACCCTGCGCCCCGCGCAAGGTACGGCACCTGCTGTGCTGCTGGCTTATGGCAAATTCATCCAGACTGTTATCGACTTCATTATCGTCGCGTTCGCGATCTTCATGGGCGTCAAGGCCATCAACCGCCTCAAGCGCGAAGAAGCCAAGGCACCGACCCTGCCACCAACGCCTTCCAAACAGGAAGTGCTGCTGAGCGAGATTCGTGACCTGCTCAAGGAACAGAACAAACCGGCAGCGCCAGTCACTGTCGACCCTACGCGTCCGCTTTGATCGAATAAGGCCTGGACCTGCTGACTATCGTTCCCACGCTCCGCGTGGTAATGCATTTCGTGACGCTCCGCGTCACACAGTTCTGCGATTCAGTGAGATCAGGCTCGACTCGAGTCACCTTTTCGCCCCTCGGCGAGTTACTTTGATGGGGCCAAAGTAACCAAAGCCCCTCGCTCCTGTTTCCGGCCCGACTTCGTCGGGTTCCTTCGCCCTG
>NZ_LKEK01000076.1:0-39022 GCF_001466905.1 Pseudomonas sp. ICMP 3272 | reverse complement strand
CCTTGCGTGACGCTCCGCGTCACAGATCTGCGCCGCACTGCATACTCGAGAGAGGACGCGGAGCGTCCAGAACGGCATGCGACGCGGAGCGTCGCACGATAATCGAGGTTAAGGCCTGCCGACGCGGCGTCGCACGATAGCCCTATCAGTGGGGTGTGCGTTGTGCCTTGTNCGCCTTGCGTGACGCTCCGCGTCACAGATCTGCGCCGCACTGCATACTCAAGAGAGGACGCAGAGCGTCCAGAACGGCATGCGACGCGGAGCGTCGCACGATAATCGAGATTAAGGCATGTCGGCGGAGCGTCGTACGATAGTTGAGATTATCGTTCCTCACGCTCCAGCGTGGGAACGCCTTGCGTGACGCTCCGCGTCACAGATCTGCGCCGCACTGCATACTCGAGAGAGGACGCAGAGCGTCCAGAACGGCATGCGACGCGGAGCGTCGCACGATAATCGAGATTAAGGCCTGCCGACGCGGCGTCGCACGATAGCCCTATCAGTGGGGTGTGCGTTGTGCCTTGTCAAGGAAGGTCCAGGCCACGAAGCGGCTTTGTTTCTGGCCTTGGCCCATCTCGACTACCTTCACTTCAAGCGCGCCGGCTTTTTTCAGGGCGCTCTGGATCGGTGGCAGGTTGGATGCCTTGGACACCAGGGTGCTGAACCACACCACCTGGCCCGGCAATGTGGCGCTTTCCTGGATCAATTGGGTCACGAAGCCGATCTCGCCGCCTTCGCACCACAGCTCCTGAGATTGCCCGCCGAAGTTGAGAACCGGCAGCTTGCGCTTGGGATCAGCCTTGCCCAGTGCGCGCCATTTTCGTTGGCTGCCACGCTGCGCCTCATCCAGCGAAGCATGGAAGGGAGGGTTGCAGAGGCTCACGTGGAAGCGTTCGCTGCTGTCGAGCAACCCGAGCAGGATCTGCTTGCGATTGCCCTGCTGGCGCACGCTGATGGCCTTGCTGAGGCCATTGGCTTTGATGATCGTGGTAGCCGCCGCGATGGCCGTGCTGTCGATGTCCGAGCCAACGAACTGCCAGCCATAGTCGCTATGCCCCAGCAGCGGGTAGATGCAATTGGCTCCGGTGCCGATATCCAGCGCCTTGATGGACGCGCCGCGTGGGATCACGCCTTCATTGTCCTCGGCCAGCAAGTCGGCGAGGAAGTGCAGGTAGTCCGCACGCCCTGGAATGGGCGGGCACAGGTAATCGGCAGGAATGTCCCAATGGGCGATGCCATAGAACGCTTTGAGCAGCGCGCGATTGAACACCCGCACCGCCTGCGGATCGGCAAAGTCGATGCTTTGCTTGCCATACGGATTGAGGATCACGAACGCTGCCAGCTCGGGGCTGGATTTGATCAGCTTCGGAAAATCGTAATGACCCTGATGACGATTGCGCGGGTGCAAGGTGGCCTTTTCACGCGGCGCAGCAGGTTTGGCTGGCCGCTGAGGCTTTTTGCGCGGAGGTTTGCGGGTATCGGTCATGGGGTCGATGGTCAGCCGTGATGTCGAGTACAGAAATTCAGATAACAAAAAGCCAGCCCATAATCGGGCTGGCTTTTCTGGCCACCTTACAGGCTGGCGATGCGGGCGTGTTGCTCGGCCAGCTTGCCCAGCGCCTGTTCGGCTTCGGTCAGCTTGGCGCGTTCCTTGGCGATGACTTCAGGCGGTGCCTTGTCGACGAAGGCGGCGTTGGACAGCTTGCCGCCGACGCGTTGCACTTCGCCTTGCAGGCGCTGGATTTCCTTGTCCAGGCGCGCCAGTTCGGCCCCTTTGTCGATCAGCCCGGCCATCGGCACCAGCACTTCCATGTCACCGACCAGCGCAGTGGCCGACAGTGGCGCTTCTGCACCCTCGGTCAATACAGTCATCGATTCCAGCTTGGCGAGCTTCTTGAGCAGGTAATCGTTTTCGCTCAAACGACGCTGATCCTCGGCACTCACATTCTTGAGGAACAGTTGCAGAGGCTTGCCCGGGCCGATGTTCATTTCGCCACGGATGTTGCGCACGGCAAGCATCAGGCCCTTGAGCCATTCGATATCGTCTTCGGCAGCCTGATCAATGCGTGCTTCATTGGCCACTGGCCACGGCTGCAGCATGATGGTCTTGCCTTCTGCGCCCGCCAGCGGCGCAAGGCGCTGCCAGATTTCTTCGGTGATGAACGGCATGAACGGGTGCGCAAGGCGCAGCGCGACTTCGAGCACGCGTACCAGTGTACGGCGTGTGCCACGCTGACGTTCGACCGGTGCGGTTTCGTCCCACAGCACAGGCTTGGACAGCTCCAGATACCAGTCGCAATACTGGTTCCAGATGAACTCGTACAGCGCCTGGGCGGCGAGGTCGAAGCGGAACTGATCCAGTTGGCGGGTCACTTCGGCTTCGGTGCGCTGCAATTGCGAGATGATCCAGCGATCAGCCAGCGACAGTTCGACAGCTTCGCCGTTCTGGCCGCAGTCTTCGCCTTTGTCCAGCACGTAGCGCGCAGCGTTCCAGATCTTGTTGCAGAAGTTGCGATAGCCTTCGACGCGGCCCATGTCGAACTTGATGTCGCGACCGGTGGATGCCAGCGAGCAGAAGGTAAAGCGCAGGGCGTCGGTGCCGTAGCTGGCGATGCCGTCGGCGAACTCCTGGCGGGTCTGCTTCTCGATCTTCTTCGCCAGCTGCGGCTGCATCAGGCCACTGGTGCGTTTCTCTACCAGCGTTTCGAGGTCGATACCGTCGACGATGTCCAGCGGGTCAAGGACGTTGCCCTTGGACTTGGACATCTTCTGGCCTTGGCCGTCGCGCACCAGACCATGCACATAGACGGTCTTGAACGGGACTTGCGGCGTACCGTCCTCGTTCTTCACCAGGTGCATGGTGAGCATGATCATCCGGGCGACCCAGAAGAAAATGATGTCGAAGCCAGTGACCAGTACGTCGGTGGAGTGGAAGGTCTCCAGTGCCTTGGTCTTTTCCGGCCAGCCGAGCGTGGAGAAGGTCCACAGGCCCGAGCTGAACCAGGTGTCCAGTACGTCATTGTCCTGCTGCAGCGCGACTTCCGGCCCCAGGTTGTTCTTCGCCCGAACCTCGGCTTCGTCGCGGCCGACGTAGACCTTGCCGGATTCGTCGTACCAGGCTGGAATGCGGTGGCCCCACCAGAGCTGACGGCTGATGCACCAGTCCTGGATGTCGCGCATCCAAGAGAAGTACATGTTTTCGTATTGCTTGGGCACGAACGCGATACGGCCGTCTTCGACAGCGGCAATCGCGGGCTCGGCCAGCGGTTTGGTGGAGACGTACCATTGATCGGTCAGCCACGGCTCGATGATGGTGCCGGAACGATCGCCTTTCGGCACCTTCAGGGCGTGATCGTCGACGCTGACCAGCAGGCCGGCGGCGTCGAACGCAGCAACGATTTGCTTGCGCGCTTCAAAACGGTCCAGCCCGGCGTAGGCCGCAGGCAGGCTGCCGTCGACGCTTTCGTTCAGCGTGCCATCAAGGTTGAAAACCTGAGCAGCAGCGAGAACGTTGGCATTCTTGTCGAAGATGTTCAGCAGCGGCAGGTTGTGACGTTTGCCGACTTCATAGTCGTTGAAGTCATGCGCCGGGGTGATTTTCACGCAGCCTGTGCCGAATTCAGGGTCGCAGTAATCATCCGCGATGATCGGGATGCGGCGGCCTACCAGTGGCAGTTCGACGAACTTGCCGATCAATGCCTTGTAGCGCTCGTCCTGTGGGTTCACCGCAACGGCGGCGTCACCGAGCATGGTTTCCGGGCGAGTGGTGGCAACGATCAGGTAATCCAGACCTTCGGCGGTTTTTGCACCGTCGGCCAGCGGATAGCGCAGGTTCCACAGATGGCCTTTCTCGTCGTGGTTCTCCACTTCAAGGTCGGAAATCGCGGTGTGCAGCTTGGTGTCCCAGTTGACCAGGCGTTTGCCACGGTAAATGAGGCCGTCTTCATGCAGGCGCACGAAGGCTTCCTTCACGGCGTCGGACAGGCCGTCGTCCATGGTGAAGCGCTCGCGGCTCCAGTCGACGGACGAGCCCAGACGGCGGATCTGACGGCTGATGTTGCCGCCGGACTCGGCTTTCCATTCCCAGATCTTGTCCAGAAACTTCTCGCGGCCCAGCTCATGACGGCTCACGCCTTGCGCTTCAAGACGACGCTCCACCAGCATCTGCGTGGCGATACCGGCGTGGTCGGTGCCCGGTTGCCACAGCGTGTTGCGACCCTGCATGCGACGGAAACGGATCAGGGCGTCCATGATCGCGTTATTGAAGCCGTGGCCCATGTGCAGGCTGCCGGTGACGTTCGGCGGCGGGATCATGATGGTGTACGAGTCACCCACGCCTTGCGGAGCGAAATAATTTTCGGACTCCCAGGTCTGATACCAGGAAGTTTCGATGGCGTGCGGCTGGTAAGTCTTGTCCATGCGCGGCGGGAACCTGTGGCATTGATTCGGAAACCGGTAAGTATAGACCTGACGGCCAGCGACAAGCCATAAGCGCCGGGCCACAACTGGCAGATCTGTCAGTTGGCGGCGAGTGGGGCGAGGGGCATGATCCGGTGTTCAAGCATCGATCGCAGGGCGAATGCGGCCATGAACAAAACTTCGGAAAGCAGGCGCGTACTGTGCCGATATCGCTATGACGCGCTGGATCGTATTGCCGTCGTCGATCCCGGAGCACAGGGAGCAGTGTCGCGTTTTTATCAAAAGAACTGTTTGACGGTCGAGATACAGGGCGCAACGCGTCGCCGTGTATTTCACGGTGAAAATCGTTTGTTAGCAGAGTATGAGACTGAAGGCTCTGTTGCCCGGACGGACCTTCTGGCCACCGACCTGCAAAGCAGTGTATTGCATGCTTTGAGTTCGGAAGGGCACCAGCCGCTGGCCTATAGCCCTTACGGACATCGCTTGCCGGGCGGCCCCTTTTCCGGTTTCAACGGCGAGCGTGCGGACCCTGTGACCGGGCATTACCTGCTGGGTAACGGCTATCGCGCTTTCAACCCGGTGCTGATGCGATTCAATAGTCCGGACACTCTGAGTCCATTTGGACGGGGAGGTCTGAATGCGTATGCTTATTGTCAGGGCGACCCGGTTAACCGGAGTGATCCTGATGGGCATATTCCAGGGTTTGCGGCGGTCACGCGCGCGGCCAGGAGTTTCGCTTTTGAAGTGCTGCCTGATGAGCTCCTTGAGAATATACTCAAGCGCGTTTCTCTAGAAGACGCGGCCGCGCTGAGTGCAACGACCCCTCAAATAGGTAAGAGAGTATCAAAAATACTAAACAAGCCTTGGGTTGACATAAATGATCCCAGCGCACTGTCGACAATTGAAGGGCATTTAAGTACGACCGGGGCGCTAAGCCATGACGCTTTCTACAGCGCGCAGTTCAAGTATGTAGCGACGAGCATCGAGCAAGGATTCAGTAGAAAGATAAATAGCGTTGATCGTCAAACGCAATCGATTCTTGATCACGTGGCTGGCGTGAGTGGAAGCAGTGAGTTGCAGGCTACGCGCGCGCTAGAGCGTGCCCAGCGCTATCAGTCAGAGAGCCTGACAAGAATCACTGGGCTCATGGAAAACTACAGGAAGTTGCACAAGGAATGGAATGAACTTATCAATCGTGAAGCAGACACGGGCCGGCGTACAGCTGATATCCGCTCCACATTCAATCCTCGCTAATAACGTATCCACACGCATGTGAGCCAGTTTCCAAACCGCGCGCTTCACTTCTTCTGCTGCGCCAATAACCGCTCCAGCCTTGCCTTCAGCCGACGCTTGATCTCGTTTTCTATAGGTAGGGCGAAGCCGTCGACCACGTCCTGCATGATCAATTGCGCGGCTGCGCGCAGTTCGCTGTTCAGATGAAGCAGTGCATCAGGGTTGGGCTGCGCTTGCGGTGGAGCTGTCTGCTACGCCTTGCGGAGCGAAATAAATTTTCGGGCTCCCAGGTCTGATACCAGGAAGTTTCGATGGCGTACGGCTGGTAAGTCTTGTCCATGCGCGGCGGGAACCTGTGGCATTGATTCGGAAACCGGTAAGCATAGACCTGACGGCAAGCGACAAGCACATATGTGCCGGGCCACAACTGGCAGATATGTCAGTAGGCGGCGAGGGGGGAGAGGGGCATGATCCGGTGTTTAAGCATTGATCACAGGACGGATGTGGCCATGAACAAGACTTCGGAAAGCAGGCGCGTACTGTGTCGATATCGCTATGACGCGCTGGACCGTATTGCCGTCGTCGACCCCGGAGCAAAGAGTGCAGTGTCGCGTTTTTATCAAAAGAACCGTTTGACGGTCGAGATACAGGGTGCAACGCGCCGTCGTGTATTTCACGGCGATGATCGCTTGTTGGCTGAGTATGAAACGGACGGCTCCATCACTCGGACCGATCTGCTGGGCACCGACAGGCAAATCAGCGTGCTGCATGCCCTGAGTTCAGAGGAACGGCAGCCGCTTGCTTATAGCCCTTACGGACATCGCGCGCAGGGCGGTCCCTTTTCCGGTTTCAACGGCGAGCGCGCGGACCCTGTGACCGGGCATTACTTGCTGGGTAACGGCTATCGGGCTTTCAATCCGGTGCTGATGCGTTTCAACCGGCCAGACTCGTTAAGTCCATTTGGGCGGGGAGGCCTGAATGCGTATGTTTACTGTCAGGGGGATCCGGTTAATCGAAGTGATCCGGGTGGACATGTCGGGGTCCACAGACTCTTTCTCGACACGTTACCAGACCTGGCGCTTGACAGAATATTCAGGCACCTGTCTTTCAAAAATATGGCCGCAGTGAGTGGAGCGTCTAATACGTTGAATGAGAGAGGAGCCGGGCTGATAGCCGTGCAGTTAAATAAGCGTTTTGTAGATGCCAGTAACCCAGACGTACTGTTGGACCTTCGCAGCGCTATAGAAAACGAACCGGGTTTTCTGCCGAGTGTATTCAAGAGTGCAGACTTCAAAGTACGGTTTGAAAAAGTCACGGCGAACGCCAGTCAAAAAATGAGCGATCGAATCAAGGAGGCCTGGCGTGTAGAGCACTCATTCTCTGACAAATTCACGGGTAAACCCAATACCGGTTACGACGATTTCAAGAAGGCATCGGCTATTAAGCTCAAGGAGCACGAAGGGTCTCCCGAAATGCTGCTAAATATAAAAAGAGATGTGGCTAAACGCAAAACGCTCATGGGAGCCTGGTATGCCCAAGTTAGTCTCAAGGGGAAAATGGAGCGGCAAGTAGCAGAGATTCGCTCCCTATTGAATTCTCCCTGACAGCGTCTGCATGCGTGTGTGCTCCGGACTCCTGATCACACGCTCACTTCTGCTGCGCCAATAACCGCTCCAGCCTCGCTTCCAGCCGACGCTTGATTTCAGTCTCGATGTGCGGGGCGAAGTCGGCGATCACGTCCTGCAGGATCAACTGCGCGGCGGCACGCAATTCGTTGTCCAGATGCAGCAGGGCATCCGGGTTCGACAGTGCTTGAGGCTGGGCAGGCTGTTGAACGGTCTGAAGCTGCTCGACTGGTGCAGCTTGCACATCAGGCGTCAGCGTCGGGATGTCGTCTTCGTCGAAGTCCTGTTGATAAGTCGCGTCGGGGCGAGCGCCGACCACATCGAATAACAGAGGAATCTGGCCTTCCGGACGAGCCGGGTCGTTCGGCAGCGGGGATTGTGCGGGGTCATCGCCGAGCAATTGGCGGATCGATTCCAGATCGTTCAGCAAATGCGCGGATTCAGCTTTTTTTGAAGTATCCATCGTGTCCTCAAAGGCGCTGCAGTCGGTGATCTTGCGGAGGATAGCCCTGTTCACGGTATGAACGGAAACTCTCGCGTGCGGCAAGACGTATGGCCGGGTCTTCGACAACCACTTCCGCCACGCGGGCGAAGCGTTTGAAGAAGGCCGGAATGCTCAGGTCGAGGTTGACCAACAGGTCCTCGTGAGCGCCCGAGTCGTCACCCAGACCCAGCACCACGGGGGCATCGGAGTCGCTCTCGGCGTCGCCGTGGGGCAGAAACACTTCGCCCCTGAAGCGCCAGAGCCGGGCATCAAGGTCTTCACGCTGCGCTGCATCGCTGCAATGCAGATAGACCTTGTGACCCAGACGCCAGGCTTTTTCCGTGAGTTTGCAGGCAAAGTCCAGGCGCGCGGCAGGATCGGCGCTGGGCAGGATGTAAAAATCGACTTGGGTCATACAGGTTCCAGAACCAGTGGCGTATCGACCGTGAAGCCGACACGCCAGGGTGTCTTTTTATACGCCAGCGCGGTCGAGCAGGTACTGGGTCAGCAGCGGAACCGGACGTCCGGTGGCGCCTTTTTCCTTGCCGCCGCTCAGCCACGCAGTGCCAGCGATGTCCAGGTGAGCCCAGTCATAGGCCTTGGTGAAGCGCGACAGGAAGCAGGCCGCCGTGATGGTGCCGCCTTTCGGGCCACCGATATTGGCGATGTCGGCGAACGGGCTGTCGAGCTGCTCCTGGTACTCATCGAACAACGGCAACTGCCAGGCACGGTCATCCGCCTGTTTGCCCGCGTCGAGCAACTGATTGATCAGCGCGTCGTTGTTGCCCAGCAGGCCGGAAGTGTGGCCGCCCAGCGCAACCACGCACGCGCCGGTGAGAGTGGCGATGTCGATGACTGCCTGTGGCTTGAAGCGTTCGGCGTAGGTCAGTGCATCGCACAGCACCAGACGGCCTTCAGCGTCGGTGTTGAGAATTTCGACCGTCTGGCCACTCATGGTAGTGACGATGTCGCCGGGACGTGTCGCGGTGCCGCTCGGCATGTTTTCGGCGCAGGCCAGAATACACACCAGATTGATCGGCAGTTTCAGTTCCAGTACGGCGCGCAGGGTACCGAATACGCTGGCAGCGCCGCACATGTCGAACTTCATCTCGTCCATGCCCGAGGCAGGCTTGATACTGATGCCGCCGGTGTCGAACGTGATGCCTTTACCGACCAGCACGAAGGGCTGATCACCTTTTTTGGCACCCTGATAGTTCATGACGATCAGGCGAGGTGGCTGGGCGCTGCCCTGAGCCACCGCGAGGAAAGAGCCCATGCCCAGTTCGGCCAGTTTCTTCTCGTCGTGAACTTCCACTTTCAGATTCTTGTGTGCCTTGCCCAGCGCCTTGGCTTCTTCGCCCAGGTAGGTCGGGTGGCAGATGTTAGGTGGCAGATTGCCCAGGTCGCGGGTCAGTGCCATGCCGGTGGCGATAGCCTTGGCGTGAGTGGAAGCGCGCTCGATGTCAGCTATGCGGACCTTGTCGGTCAGCAGGGTGATTTTTTTCAGGGCGCGAACTTCGGCTTTCTGGGTCTTGAAGCGGTCGAAGACGTATTCACCATCCGCCAGAGCCTCGACCAGCAGGCGAGCTGTGCCGTAGGTGTCGCGGTTTTTCACTGACAGGTCATCGAGCGCAATCGCAGCGTCGCTGCCGCCCAGGCCTTTGAGGCAGGTCAGTGTTGCGCCGACGATTTTTTTCAGCTGGCGGTCCGACAGTTCGCCTTCCTTGCCGGTACCGATCAGCAGAACGCGCTCGGCCTTGATGTTGGGCAGGTTGTGCAGCAGCAGGCTCTGACCGACCTTGCCCGCCAGATCACCGCGTTTGAGAATGAGGGAGATGGCTCCGCCGCTGAGGATATCGACAGCCTGGGCAGCACCAACCAGTACACGGCTTTCGCCGACGGTGACCACCAGCGTTGCGGTTTTCAAGGTTTCTGGGCTTACGCTTTTAACAACCAATTCCATGTGGGGTCCCCGAGTAGACGATGAGAGTCGCAATATGAATGATGTACGCGGGATGGCCTGAGTGTTTTCAAGGAAGATGCCCGCGGTAAGCCTTGCAGTTTGACCCCGCTGCACGACTGCTGACAACCCCGTAGCGCCGCCTGCTTTGCGTGTATGTGCGAACTATCCCCGGTGCGCAGTGACAGAAACACACAATCACAGGATAATGCTGCATATTTTTTGATGCCCACGCCTTTTGCCGGCGTGAATCTCTGGTTGCCGTGGCTCACAATTTTTCCCTGTTTGGCTGCCTGAGCCTGACAACTCTGGAGTGTCTGGTTTGATTGTCTTCCGTTATCTGTCCCGAGAAGTGCTGCTTACCCTGAGCGCGGTCAGCGCCGTGCTGCTGGTGTTCATCATGAGCGGACGCTTCATCAAGTACCTGGCGCAGGCCGCGTCCGGTGCGCTCGATCCGGGCGTGCTGTTCCTGATCATGGGCTTCCGCCTGCCAGGCTTTCTGCAGGTAATCCTGCCGCTGGGCCTGTTCCTCGGCATCCTCATGGCTTACGGGCGCCTGTACCTGGAAAGTGAAATGACCGTGCTGGCCGCCACCGGCATGAGTCAGCAGCGGCTGCTTGCCATCACCATGGGGCCTGCCACGCTGGTCGGGCTGCTGGTCGCCTGGCTGAGTTTCAGTCTGGCCCCGCAAGGCGCTACCCAGTTTTCGCTGCTGATCAACAAGCAGGACGCCATGACCGAGTTCGATACGCTGGTGCCGGGTCGTTTTCAGGCGCTGCGTGACGGTACGCGTATCACTTACACCAAGGAACTGTCGGAAGACCGCTCGCAACTGGCTGGTGTGTTCATCTCTGAAAAACGCATGTCCGGCGACAAGAGCAAGGACAACGGTATTACCGTGCTGGTGGCAGAGAAGGGCCATCAGGAGGTAAGGCCCAATGGCAGTCGCTTCCTGATCCTCGAAAACGGCTACCGCTACGATGGCAATCCTGGTGCGGCTGATTACCGTGTGATCAAGTACGACACCTACGGGGCGATGCTGCCCAAGCCGGAAATCAGTGAAGAAATCACCGACCGTGAGGCCATTCCGACCAGCGAACTGATCGGCAACCCCGCACCGCGCTCTGTCGCCGAGCTGCAATGGCGTATTTCGCTGCCGCTGTCGGTGTTCATCGTGACGTTGATGGCTATTCCGTTGTCGCGCGTCAATCCGCGTCAGGGCCGTTACCTGAAACTTTTGCCGGCGATCCTTCTGTACATGTCTTATCTGGCCATTCTGATCTCGGTGCGCAGTTCGCTGGAGAAGGGCAAGCTGCCGCTAAGCCTTGGCATGTGGTGGGTGCATGGCATCTACCTGTCCATTGGCCTGCTGTTGTTCTATTGGGAGCCTCTGCGTCTGAAGATGGCGAGTCGTCGCAGCGTCACGGAGGTGACTCGTGGTCAAGCTTGATCGATACATCGGTAAAAGCGTATTGCTGGCGATTCTTGCGGTTCTGGGAATCATTCTGGGGCTGGTTTCATTGTTCGCGTTCATCGACGAGATGGGTGATATCAGTGACACCTACACACTGGCGGATGCCCTCAGCTACGTCATGCTGACCGCGCCGCGGCGTGTCTACGACACGCTGCCAATGGCTGCCCTGATCGGTTGCCTCATTGGTCTGGGTACGCTGGCCAGCAGCAGCGAACTGACCATCATGCGTGCAGCAGGTGTGTCCATCGGGCGCATCGTCTGGGCGGTCATGAAGCCGATGCTGCTATTGATGGTCGCTGGTGTACTGGTCGGCGAGTACGTGGCTCCCTACGCCGAGAACCAGGCTCAGGCCGCTCGCTCGCTGGCTCAGGGCTCGGGTGATGCGCAGAGCGCCAGGCATGGTCTGTGGCACCGTCAGGGTGACGAATTCATCCACATCAACACCGTCCAGCCCAATGGCCTGATGCTCGGCGTGACACGTTATCGTTTCGACGATCAACGCCACATGCTGACGTCCAGCTTTGCCAAAGAGGCCAACTTCAAGACCGATTACTGGGAGTTGAAGGACGTCAGTACCACGCATTTCAATGACGGCCGTACCGAGGTCATCAATACGCCGGTAGAGCGCTGGGATGTAGCGTTGAGCCCGCAATTGCTGAGCACGGTGATCATGCCGCCCGAGTCGCTTTCGATCAGCGGTCTCTGGAACTACGCGCATTATCTGGCTGATCAGGGCTTGAGCAATGGCCGCTACTGGCTGGCGTTCTGGACCAAGGTATTGCAACCGGCCGTCACAGTGGCGCTGGTGCTGATGGCAATCTCGTTCATCTTCGGCCCGCTTCGCTCGGTTACGCTGGGGCAGCGTGTGTTCACGGGGGTGGTGGTCGGCTTTACCTTCCGCATCATTCAGGACCTGCTCGGCCCGTCCAGCCTGCTGTTCGGTTTCCCGCCGTTGCTGGCCGTGCTGATGCCTGCTGCAGCCTGTGCGCTGGCCGGGGTGTATCTACTGCGCCGCGCCGGATAGCGTCGTGTAGCCGCAGTGAAAAAGCCGACCTCGAGTCGGCTTTTTCATGGGCGTACTCATGCGCCTGCTGAGCGAATCGCACATGCAAAAAAGCCTCTGACATCGCTGTCAGAGGCTTTTTGTGCATACGAGAGTGTGTCGTATCAGGCTTCGGCTTGAACTTCGTCAGCCTGCATGCCTTTCTGGCCCTGTACGGCAACGAAGGTAACTTTCTGGCCTTCTTTCAGGCTTTTGAAGCCGTTACCCTGGATGGCGCGGAAGTGTACGAACAGATCCGGCCCGCTCTCAGGAGTGATAAAACCAAAACCTTTTTCATCGTTGAACCACTTGACGGTACCGCTCTGACGATCAGCCATTTTCTTATTTCCTTGACGCTTGACTTGAATTGGTTACAGCCTCTTTCACACGAAAGAGCACTGGGGCTGGTTGCAGGAAGTAAGAAACGTAGAACGGGTTGTAGCAAACCTAGAGCTACTGCCCAGGTCCAGATTCGGCGACCCATGCAAACACAGTCCGGAAACTCTACGCCAACTCTCGTTACAAATACAACCCCCCTGCCTTGTACCCTGTTTCCGGGGGGTAGAGCCTTATGCCCGGCGTGTTTGCCTGCTGTGCACGGTGTTTGGTCTGTCATAACATTTTGCACTTTATAGGTGCATTTTTGGCATATACAACAGACTGTTCACTCGGTTGAAACACGGCCGAAACAGTGGTGTGTAACAGCACCTGCGCAACAGCGAAGTGTTGCTGTTTTTTTGACGCCGTTGTTTAGCCGCGAAAGTAACGTTGTGCAACGAAAGGCATTTTTGCAACACGCATGGGCACTTTCTTGCCGCGCACCATTGCCCAGACCTGTGTATCCAGCGTGGTGTAAGCGTTGTTCAAATAACCCATGGCCAGCGGGCCAGCCAGGCTCGGGCCAAAACCGCCGCTGCAGACAGTGCCGATGACAGTGCCCTGTTCATCGACGATTTCTGTGCCCTCACGCACTGGCGTACGCTCTTCGGGAAGCAGGCCGACACGTTTTTTGGCGACACCGTTCTGTTGCTGGGCAAAGACCTGCTCTGCTCCCGGGAAGCCGCCTGCACGTGCACCGTCGGCGCGACGCACTTTGGAAATAGCCCATAACAGGCTGGCCTCCACCGGTGAGGTGTCGGTGTCCATGTCATGACCGTACAGGCACAAACCTGCTTCCAGTCGCAGCGAATCACGTGCGCCCAAACCGATCGGGGCAACTTCCGGCTCTTCCAGCAGGCGGCGCGCCAGGGCTTCAGCCTGTTCGGCCGGTACTGAAATTTCATAGCCGTCTTCGCCGGTATAGCCCGAGCGGCTGACATAACATTGAACGTCCAGCAGCTTGACGCTGGCGAACTGCATGAAGGTCATCTTCGCCACTTCCGGCGCAAGGCGCGCCAGCACCGTGACAGCGGCCGGACCTTGCAGGGCGAGCAGGGCGCGTTCTTCGAACAGCGGTTCGATAGTGCAATGCCCCGCCAGGTGCTTGCGCAAGTGCGCCAGGTCCTGATGCTTGCAGGCCGCGTTGACCACCAGCATCAGTTGATCATTGCCGAGATTGGCAACCATCAGGTCATCGAGAATGCCGCCAGCATCGTTGGTGAACATCGCATAGCGTTGCATGCCGACCGGCAGGTCAATGATGTCCACCGGCACCAGGGCCTCAAGGGCCTTGGCAGCATCTGTACCGGTAAGACGAATCTGGCCCATGTGCGAGACATCGAACAGGCCGGCCTGTGCGCGAGTGTGCAAATGTTCTTTCATTACGCCAGCCGGGTATTGCACGGGCATGTCGTAACCGGCGAAGGGCACCATCTTCGCGCCGAGTTCTCGGTGAAGGGCGTGCAGGGGAGTGGTCAGCAGGGTTTCTGTGGACATGTTCAATTCCTTGTTGAGCGGGCCATGCAGAACGGCATTGCCTGTGCGCGCTCACTATCGAGCTGCGCACAGGCATGCCAGGGCACGGGCTATCAGGCTTCCTGATAGCTCTCGATGGACGGGCAGGCACAGACCAGATTGCGGTCGCCGAAGACGTTGTCGACACGGCCGACCGGAGGCCAGTACTTGTTCTCGATCAACGAATCAACCGGATACACCGCCTGTTCGCGGCTGTAAGGATGGCTCCATTGGCCGACGATTTCCGCAGCGGTGTGCGGGGCGTTTTTCAACGGGTTGTCGTCTTTGTCCAGTGTGCCGTTTTCAACTGCGCGTATTTCTTCACGGATCTTGATCATGGCGTCGCAGAAACGGTCCAGCTCTTCTCTGGACTCGCTCTCGGTCGGCTCGATCATCAAGGTCCCGGCAACCGGGAACGACATGGTCGGGGCATGGAAGCCAAAGTCGATCAGACGCTTGGCCACGTCATCGACGCTGATGCCGCTGCTGTCCTTGATAGGGCGCAGGTCAAGGATGCATTCGTGGGCAACCAGCCCGTTGGTGCCGGTGTACAGCACCGGGTAGTGCTCTTCCAGGCGGCGCGAAATGTAGTTGGCGTTGAGGATCGCCAGCTGCGAAGCGCGTTTCAGGCCTTCGCCGCCCATCATGCGGATGTACATCCAGGTGATTGGCAGGATGCTGGCGCTGCCGAACGGGGCTGCGCAGACTGCGCCTTCCTTGCGCTCCATGCGTGCATGGCCCGGCATGAACGGTGCGAGATGGGATTTGACGCCGATAGGACCAACGCCTGGGCCACCGCCGCCGTGCGGAATGCAGAAGGTCTTGTGCAGGTTGAGGTGCGATACATCGCCACCGAATTTGCCCGGAGCGCACAGGCCGACCATGGCGTTCATGTTGGCGCCGTCAATGTAGACCTGGCCACCGTTGTCGTGAACGATACCGCAGATTTCGCGGATGCCTTCTTCGAATACACCGTGGGTGGACGGGTAGGTGATCATGATCGCCGCAAGCTGGTCGCGGTGTTGAACGGCCTTGGCGCGCAGGTCTTCGATATCGACGTTGCCACGTGCATCGCAGGCGGTGACCACGACACGCATACCGGCCATGTTGGCAGTGGCCGGGTTGGTGCCGTGTGCCGATGAAGGGATCAGGCAGATATCGCGATGCTCATCGCCACGGCTCTGATGATAAGCACGGATGGCCAGCAGGCCGGCATATTCACCCTGGGAGCCGGCGTTCGGTTGCAGCGAGATTGCGTCATAGCCGGTGGCCGCACAGAGCATGGCCTCTAGCTCGTCGGTCAATTGTTGATACCCGGCGCTCTGCTCGGCCGGGGCGAACGGGTGCAGGTTGCCGAATTCGGCCCAGGTCACCGGGATCATTTCACTGGCGGCGTTGAGCTTCATGGTGCACGAGCCCAGTGGAATCATGGTGCGGTCCAGCGCCAGATCCTTGTCAGCCAGCTTGCGCAGGTAGCGCATCAGTTCGGTTTCAGAGTGGTAGCGGTTGAACACCGGGTGGCTGAGGATTGCCGACTTGCGCAGCAGTGCAGCGGGCAGGCGCGACGGGACGCTGGCTGCCAGTGCGGTGAAGTCGGGCAGGTTCTGACCGTCGCTGGCGAAGATTTCCCACAGCGTTTCAACTGCCGACTGCGAGGTGGTTTCGTCCAGTGACAGACCCAGGTGCTGGTCGTCGATTTCACGCAGGTTGATGTGCCTGGCGCGAGCCGCTGCGTGCAGCGCCGCGGTCCTGCTGCCGGTGTTCAGGGTCAGGCTGTCGAAGAAGAATGCCTGCTCGGCCTTCAGACCCAGCGTACTCAAGCCTTCGGCAAGGATCGCGGTCAACTGGTGAACGCGTTTGGCGATCTGTGTCAGGCCGCGCGGGCCATGGTAGACGGCGTACATGCTGGCGATGTTGGCCAGCAGCACCTGCGCAGTGCAAATGTTGCTGGTGGCCTTCTCGCGACGAATATGCTGTTCGCGGGTCTGCATGGCAAGACGCAGGGCCTGCTTGCCGTGACGGTCCACCGATACGCCGACCAGGCGGCCCGGCATGTCGCGCTTGAAGGCATCGCGGGTTGAGAAGTAAGCCGCATGCGGGCCGCCGAAGCCCAGCGGTACACCGAAGCGTTGTGCGCTGCCGATGGCCACGTCGGCGCCAAATTCGCCTGGCGGGGTCAGCAACGTCAGGGCCAGCAAGTCGGCAGCCACGGCGACCAGCGCGTTGGCAGCATGGAAACGTTCGACCAGCTCGCGGTAATCGAACACGTCGCCGTTGCTGGCCGGGTATTGCAGCAACGCACCAAAGTAATCGCTGACGTCGCCCAACTCGGCTTCGTCCGCCACCACAACGGTGATACCCAATGGCTCGGCACGGGTACGCAACACATCAAGTGTCTGCGGGTGGCAGTGGCTGGAGGCGAAAAACTGCTGGCTGCCTTTGTTCTTGCTCAAACGTTTGCAAAAGGTCATTGCTTCGGCAGCAGCGGTCGCTTCGTCGAGCAAGGACGCGTTGGCAATCGGCAGGCCGGTCAGGTCGCTGATCAGCGTCTGAAAATTGAGCAGCGACTCCAGACGACCTTGGGAAATCTCCGGCTGATAGGGCGTGTAGGCGGTGTACCAGGCCGGGTTTTCCAGCAGGTTGCGCAGAATCGGGGCCGGCGTGTGGGTGTTGTAGTAACCCTGGCCGATGTAGGTCTTGAACAGTTGATTTTTGCCGGCGATGGCCTTGATGGACGCCATCGCATCGGCTTCACTCTGCCCGGCAGGCAGGTTCAGCACGCTGGTGCCCTTGATGCTTTCCGGGATAACGCTTTCGCTCAGCGCTTCAATGGAGTCGAAACCCAGCGTCTGTAACATGGCCTGTTCGTCGGCAGCGCGCGGGCCAATGTGACGGGCGATGAATTCGTTGGCAGTGGTCAGTTCAATACGGTCAGTCATGGCGTGCTCCTCAGGCTTGGGCGTTGGCTTTGATCAGGCGGTCGTAGGCGTCCTGATCCAGCAGGCCGTGGATGGCGTCGGCATCCTGTGGAATGAAACGAAAAAACCAGCCTGCACCGAGAGCGTCTTCATTGACCAGCTCCGGCGTGTCATCGAGGACTGAATTGACCTCGACCACTTCACCGTCCAGCGGCATGTTGATGCTGCTGGCGGCTTTCACCGATTCCACCACTGACACTTCAGCGTGTTGAGTGTAGGCCTGCAAATCCGGGAGCTGCACGAAGACTACGTCGCCCAGCGATTCTTGCGCATAGGGCGTAATGCCGACCGTAATGCTGCCGTCGGCTTCGGCACGCAGCCATTCATGGTCAACGGTGAATCGCAACTCGCTCATACAAACTCCTCGGAGAACAGGGCTCGCGCAGCACGCGAACAATATGAGCTATGACTTAGCAATTTAGCGGCCATGTTTTATTTGTTTATTTAAATCAAAGGGTTACTGAATATCAGATCAGCGCTGCCGATCTCGGCTGTAGCGAAATCGCTACACTGTTTAAGCATTTGAAAATACGTGCCTGATCAAGGCCTTGATGCAAGCGGAGCGAGGTGTTTTGGATTGAAATCGTTACAGTGGAACGATTTCGTTGCGAGGCGAGGGGTGTTACTGCACCCAGCCAGCGCATAGCGCTGACCGGGTGGTCTTTCATGATGCGGGCTTAAGGCTTGGGCGCGGTAGCGGCTACTGAAATATTACCCGCTTCCCACTGCGACTCGCGCGCATCCAGTGCAACAGCAATGGCTTGCACTTTGGTGGATGAAAGCTCCGACGGCAGCGGGTCCAGACCCGCACTGGCGAAAATCTGGCCGTAAGCGTTGCGCAGGTCGGCATACGCCAGGTCGCGACGCAGATCCGCCTGCAGGGTGTTCAGTTCGCCCTGAATCAGATCCAGCTCGCCCAGACCGGCTGCCTGATAGCGATTACGCAGTTGACCGACGATCTGGCTGTCGATGTTCGACAGCTGTTGGCTGGTTTTGAACTGGCGCAACGCTTCGTTGTAGTTGGCGTTGGCCACGTAGAGCTGGGCCAGTACGGCAATGGACATTGCCTGACGACGCGCAGTAGCGACTTCCTCACCGGCTTTGGCGACGTCAATGGCGGCAGGTGCCGACAGCACATTGAACAGGTTCCAGGTGACTTTTACGCCCAGATCAGCCCATTTGTCGTTGACCAGAAACGAGTTGCTGTCGTAATGGCCGCCTGCCGAGAACTCCAGGCCGGGCAGCATGCGCAGCATGGCCTTGCGGGTTTCGGCCGAGCTGATACGGGTTTGGTAATCCTGTTCGCGCAGCTCGGGACGACTGGCCAGCGCTTCGGTTTCCAGGCGTGCCATGTCGACCTTGAGTTGCGGAATCGAGTAGTCGTCCGGCGTCGCCAGCTTCAGATCGGTGCCCAGCGGCAGGTTGATCAGGGTCGCCAGTTCGGTCTTGGCCAGTGAAAGCGCCTTGCGCTGTTCTTCAAGCTGACGCGTCGCCTGGATCAGCGAGCGCTGATAACCCAATGCCTGTACCGGGTCCCCCACACGCTGCTGGCTCATTTGCTGGCTGTTGTCCTGCGCTTTCTCGACACGAGCCATCAAGCTGTCGATCTGCTTGAGCATGCGTTCGGCGGCGACGGCGCGCCAATAGGCTGAACGCACGTCCTGAACGATGGTGTTGATCACCTTGCGGCGGCGTTCCTGAACGATCAGGCGCTGATCGCCTTGCTGTTTGGCACTGATGTAGCTGACACCGAAGTCGAGTACGTTCCATACCATGGTCAGGTCGGCGACACGACGGCTGCGATCCTGCGAGGTTGACGGTTCGAGGGACTGGGTTCCGGTCTCTACGCTTTCACTGCTCGATGCGCTGACGTTACTGCGTCCGGCATAGCCCGCTGAAAGAGCCATGCGCGGCAGCATGTCGAAGCTGGCGAGGTCCAACTGACGTTTGGCCAGAGCTTCTTCCATGATTTTCAGACGCGCTTCAAGGTTGTACTTCACCGCGCGGGCCATGGCTTGGTGCAGGGTCAATGCACCGTTCAATGGCTCTTGATCCTTGTACATCAGTTGCAGATCGCTTTTGGCGCGCTGCTCGCTGACGCTTCGGTCGATAGGCTGGCTGGTAACAGCGCAACCACTCACTACCAGCGCCAGCAGGCTGATGCTGAACAACTTCTGACTTCTTTTCATGCTC
The DNA here is from genome assembly GCF_001466905.1 of Pseudomonas sp. ICMP 3272. NCBI lineage: Bacteria > Pseudomonadati > Pseudomonadota > Gammaproteobacteria > Pseudomonadales > Pseudomonadaceae > Pseudomonas > Pseudomonas sp. ICMP 3272. The sequence goes on along the minus strand of NZ_LKEK01000076.1, from coordinate 19,724 downwards.
CGACCGCCCCTAGCTCTAGCTACCGCATTCTTTTTTATGAGCGCCGTACAGCTACGACGCATTACCAAACCCTGTTTCAGGCTTGCGCTTCACTCACACCGACTTCCCCTAAAGCCCATGCCAGTGCGCGCAGTTTTTCTTGCTCGTTATCAGTTATCTGTTGCAACTGCTGACCCAGCGTCAGCGCGCCGAAACCGGCCTGGATGCTTTGTGATGAGTCTCGCAGGCCGTTGCTGCCAGCGCTGTTGAAGGCGCCCGCCGTCGAGCTGTCCGTCGCGGATTCGCGGGAAAAAAGCGTCGACAGCGTACTGGTGCCGAACACACTGCCTTCGCCGCTGTTGAAGCCTGTGAACCCGGAACCCGGGCCGCCGACACTGCTGGAGTCGAACACCTGGGCAATGAAGCTGGGTGCCAGGGCGCGGTTGGTGATGAAGATATTGCCCACAGGCGGCAGATCACCCCCGGTAGTGCGCTGTTCGAACAACGGCGAGAAGCTCAACGGCGAACCCAGATTGCCGGTTGGCGGACCGAACAGGGCTGGCTGCAGTGGCAGATTGGGTGTGTTGACCAGCGGTGCTGGCGCGTCTATCCGGAACTGCGGGTCTCCGGTCAGCGACGTGGTCGTGATGGCGTAGTTGGGAGACAGCGCGATGCCTGTCCCTGCGTTGCCTGCCCGGTCAGTCACTGTGCTGCTGTCCAGCACAATGAAGTTGCTCGGGTCAGTGACGTTCGCAGTCGGCGTCAGGGTCGCGGTCCAGGTGGCTCCGCCATCGCTGCTGGCCAGGTTGGACAGCGTGCCGTTGGCCACGCTGACATCCGCCAGAGTGAAGTTATTCACCGGCTCGCTGAAGGCAAAAGTCACCAGTGATGTCTGACCCGTCGCCAGGTTTGGATTGGCGATGGAAATGCTCGCTGTCGGACGCTGGTTATCGATGCTGTAATTGCTGGACAGCGCGACTGTTGCGCCCGCGTTGCCGGCCAGATCATTGACTCTGCCGCTGTCCAGAACGATGAAGTTGTTGGCTGCGGTGATATTGGCATCCGGCGTCAGCGTTGCCGTCCAGGTGAGGCCGCCGTCGCCGCTGCTCAGGCCGGACAGGCTGCCGTTGCCGACACTGATGTCCGACAGATCGAAATTGGTCACGCGCTCGCTGAAGGCGAAGGTCACCAGCGAGGTTTGACCGATGGCCAGGTTCGGATTGGCGACGGTGATGGTCGCAGTCGGGCGTTGAGTATCGATGGCGTAGTTGTTCGAGGCCGTGGTGCCGCTGCCGGTACTGCCCGACGCATTGGTCACGCCAGTGTTATCCAGCGTGATCAGGTTGCTTGCATCGGTCACGTTTGCGTTTGGTGTGAAGGTGGCAGTCCAGGTGATGCCGCCATCGCTGCTGGAAACCGCGCTGAGCGTGCCATTGGCGACACTCAGGTCGGCGTTGCTGAACCCGCTGACCGCCTGACTGAACGTGAACGTGACCAGAGTCGTTTCGCCTGCGGACAGGGCATTGTCGGCCACCACGATGGTGGCGGAAGGTCTGGTCGTGTCGACGGCGAAACTTGCCGAACTGATGATGCCGCTGCCCGCGTTGCCCGCCAGGTCGGTGACACCTGCGCTGTTCAGGCTGATCTGCCCGGTGCTGGCATTCACGTTTGCGTTTGGTGTGAAGGTGGCAGTCCAGGTGATGCCGCCGTCATTGCTGCTGACCGTGCTCAGCGTACCGTTCGGTACGTTCAGGTCGCTGTTATCGAAACCACTGACTGCCTCACTGAAGGTGATAGTGACCAGTGAGGTTTCACCCGCCGAAAGGGCGTTGTCAGCTATTACGATGCTGGCGGTCGGTCGCGTCTGGTCGATGGCGTAGTTATTGGAGAGCGTCAGGCCGCTGCCAGCGTTACCGGCCAGGTCAGTCACGCCGCCATTGTTCAGCGTCACCGAGTTGCTTGCGCTGCTAATGCCTGAGGTTGGGGTTAGCGTTGCCGTCCAGGTAATACCGCCATCGCTGCTGGTGACCGCGCTCAGGGTGCCGTTGGCAATGTTCAGGTCCGCATTGGTGAAACCGCTGACCGCTTCGCTGAACGTAATCGTTACCAGAGAGGTTTCACCGACGGCCAGCGCATTGTCGGCCACCACAATGGTTGCGGTCGGGCGCTGGGTGTCGATGGCGTAGTTGTTCGAGGACGTGATGCCGCTACCGGTCACGCCGGAACCATTGGTGAAACCGGTGTTGTCCAGAGTGATCAGGTTGCTTGCGTCGGTCACGTTTGCGTTCGGCGTGAAGGTCGCGGTCCAGGTTATACCGCCGTCACTGCTGCTGACCGCACTCAACGTACCGTTCTCGACCGTCAGGTCGGCATTATTGAAGCCGAGGACCGCTTCGCTGAAGGTGATGGTGACCAGCGAGGTTTCGCCCACAGACAACGCGCTGTCGGCGACCACGACGGTGGCGGTCGGCTGCTGTGTGGCAATGGTGAAATTGCCGGAATCGGTTGTGCCGCTGCCGATATTGCCTGCCAGATCGTTCACGCCGGTATTGTTCAGCGTGATGACGTTAGTGGTATCGGCAACATTGGCATTCGGTGTGTAGGTCGCGGTCCAGGTGACACCACCGTCGCTGCTGCTGACCGTGCTCAGCGTGCCGTTCGGTACGCTCAGGTCAGCGTTGGTAAAGCCGCTCACTGCCTCGCTGAAGGTGATGGTGACCAGCGAGGTTTCACCTGCGGTCAAGGCATTGTCCGACATTGTGATACTCGCAGTCGGGCGTACTGTGTCGATGGCGTAATTGTTCGAGGTGCTCAGCCCACTGCCTGCGTTACCCGCCTGATCGGCCACGCCAGCGTTGTTCAGCGTCACCGAATTGCTGTTGCTGGTGATACCTGCTGTCGGCGTCAGGGTTGCCGTCCAGGTAACACCGCCATCGCTGCTGCTCACCGTGCTCAGGGTGCCATTGCTGATGGTCAGGTCGGCGTTGGTAAAGCCGGTCACCGCCTCGCTGAAGGTGATAGTCACCAGCGAAGCTTCACCGATGGCCAGCGCGTTGTCGGCCACTACGATGCTGGCCGTCGGGCGCTGGGTGTCGATGGCGTAATTGTTGGAACTGATGGTGCCGGTGCCTGCGTTGCCGGAAGCATTGGCAACGCCGCTCGCATCCAGCGTGATCAGGTTGGTGGTGTCGGTTACGTTTGCGGTTGGCGTGAGGGTCGCGGTCCAGGTGACGCCGCCGTCGCTGCTGCTCACTGTGCTCAAGGTGCCATTGGAGACGGTCAGGTCGGCATTGGTGAACCCGGATACGGCCTCGCTGAAGGTAATCGTCACCAGCGAGGTTTCACCCGCGGAAAGGGCGCTGTCGGCCACAACCACTGTAGCGCTCGGGCGCACGGTGTCGATGGTGAAGTTGCCCGAGTTGCTGGTGCCGGACCCGGCATTGCCAGCCAGATCCGTTACACCTGCGTTGCTCAGGCTGATCACGTTGGTAGTGTCGTTGACGTTGTTGTTCGGCGTGTAGGTCGCCGTCCAGGTGATGCCGCCATCGCTGCTGGTGACGGTGCTCAAGGTGCCGTTGGGCACTGTCAGGTCGGCGTTGGTGAAACCGCTGACGGCCTCGCTGAAGGTAATCGTCACCAGTGATGTTTCACCGGCCGTGAGACTGGCGTCTGCCACCAGAATGCTTGCAGTCGGGCGCTGGGTATCGATGGCGTAATTGTTCGAGGTTGTGGTTCCCGAACCCGTGTTGCCCGCCGCATCGGTGACCCCTGTGTTGTCCAGGGTGATCACGTTGGTGCTGTCGGTAATGTTGTTGGTCGGCGTGAATGTCGCGTTCCAGACAATATTGTTGCTGGTGGTCACGGCACTCAGGGTGCCGTTGACGACGGTCAGGTCCGCGTTGGTGAAACCGGACACCGCCTCACTGAAGGTGATGGTCACCTGCGAGGTTTCACCAATGCTCAGGGAGTTGTCGGCCAGCACGATGGTTGCGGTCGGACGCGCCGTGTCGATGGCGTAGTTGTTGGACGTGGCAGTGCCTGAACCGGCGTTTCCGGACAGATCCTGCACGCCTGCCCGGTTGAGGCTGATCTGGTTGGTGGTGCTGGTCAGGTTGGCGGTCGGTGTCAGGGTCGCGGTCCAGGTTTTGCCGCCATCACTGCTGCTCACAGCGGTCAATGTGCCATTGGCCACCGAGATGTCGGTATTGTCGAAGCCGGTGACCGCTTCACTGAACGTAAAGGTGACCAGTGATGTTTCACCCGCCGCCAGTGCGGTGTCTGCTACCACGACAGTCACTGTCGGCGGAACGGTATCGGACACTGCGTAGTTGTTGGAGGTCACTGTCCCGGTACCGATATTGCCGGCTGAGTCCTGCACCGCCGATAACGGCAGGCTAATTGCATTGGAATTGGCGGAAGTATTGCTGGAGGCCGTAAGAGTGGCTGTCCAGGTAATGTTGTTGGTGGTCACCAGGTTGCTCAACGTACCGTTGGGCACGGTGATTTCGGAGATTTCCAGGCCGAATACCGGCTCACTGAACGTGAAGGTGACCGCCGATGTGCCACCCGAGCTCAGCGACGAATTGGCAATCACGATGCTGATGCCCGTTGGTGCCGTCGTGTCTGAGGCGTAGGTGGCGTTGAGCGTGCCGCCATCGTTGAAGATATTAGTGACGGCGGTAGGCGAGGAGCCATTGGTGCCGCCGCTGGTCGCTTGTCCGCCAGATCCGCTGCCACCCACGTTGCCAGTCATCGCCGCGTTGTTGCTGGAAGTGATGTTGAGTGTGCCTTTGTTCCAGATCGCGCCGATGCCACGGCCACCGTTGCCACCAACCGTGCCGCCGCCACCACCACCACCGCCTGCACCGATGTTGTTGCTGATGGTCGACGTGCCGATGATCGCCAGAGTGCCGGTCGAGGCGTTGTAAATGCCGCCAACTGCCGAGCCGCCTCTGCCCCCATTGGCGTCAAACCCAGAGCCGCCGCCACCCCCACCGATGGTCCGACCTCCGCTGGTCGCGGTGCCGCCTGCGCCGCCGTTGGTGTAACCGACAGGCGTGCCATACCCTCCTGCGCCGCCTCCTGAGGAGTTACCGCCTTGGCCGGCCAGGTAAGCAGTGCTGAACGATGCCCCGTTGCCGCCGGTATTGGCTGACGGGGCGGTGGATGTATAGGTGCCGGCACTGCCACCCGCAGCACCGTTCTGCCCGCCGATGCCGCCGCCACCACCACCACCACCACCCACGTTTGGCGAGTTGACGCCACCGCCACCGCCACCACCCGCTGCCGAGTTGGCAGTGACGGTGACATTGCGCAGCGTGAGGTTGCCGGCGTTGTTGATTCCGCCGCCCAGTGCATCAGAGGCCGCAATGGTCGCACCACTGCTGGCGCCCGCCGTGCTGGCCACGCCTCGGGTAATGATCACGCCATCAAGTGTGGCTGTGACCCCGGAATTGACCCGGATCACGCTGGTTCTGTTCTGCCCATCGAGGGTGACGTCCGCGACGCCGTCGTTGTTCAGGTCGCCGTCGATGGTGATGTTCTTGCTGACCACCAGCTGGCTTTGCAGCGCGACGGTCATGCCGGTCGAAAAGGTTACGATATCGCCGTTCTGGGCATTGGTCAGCGCGTCACGCAAGCTGCCTGCGCCGGTGTTGCTGGTGGAGGTGACCGTAAACGTTGCCAGCCCCCACTGGTAAGCGTCCATCGACTGTCGCGAAAGGGCGCTGACGCTTTCAATGCTGCCGGTGGCAATCTCCAGATCCCAGTCGCCACCCACGCCGGTGCGGTTAGTGGACGCAGCAACATCGCGGCCAGTCAGGGTTGCCAGCGAGTCGACAAAGCTCAGGCCGGTGTCGCCCTCGGCGGTGTTGCAGGCGTAGATCAGAATATCGCCACCGACATTCATGTCGTTGCCGATTTCGGCCAGCAGGGCGCTGCGTTGCGCGATGTTGTCCGCGGAAACATAGCTGTTGCCCAGCCAAAGGTCGCCGGAGTTGCCGTGCGCAATGATCTGCACTGAGCTGACGCCCTGATGAGACTCCAGGTAATCGGCAATCTGTTGCAGGCCATCCTTGGTGGCGTCCAGTTCGACCACTTGCGCACCGGGCGCAACGCCCGCCAGCAGGCTGGCCGAATCCTTTACCCGTGAGTCGACGAACACGACGGTGGTGCCGGGCACGGCGGCAGGCGTTGCGGCCACGTCCGAAGAGGCTGGCGCTTGCGCGTGATGGTCGTTACTGGCGCTGTTGGCCTGCTCGGCGCTTTTGGCCGATGCGTCGGGCGTGGGCTGGCTGTCCGGCTGGGCCGCTTCAGCAACGGTGGCTGCGACCGCACCGTCGAACAGCATGCGCGGTTCGAGAGACATGATCATGGGCGAAACGGGGGAGGTTGCACTCGACGGTGCCCGCTTTGCAGTCCGCGATTTTTGTTTATTCCACCACATGTTGCTCACCAGAGATCGAACGTTACGAGTGATAAAACCGCAGTCAGTTAACGGCGGCGTCTGATTTCATGCGGATGACATTGGCTGCGCTGGCAGACCCGTCATTCCAGAACGACAACTTTGAATACTGCTCGAACAGGTCGGGCGGCAGGATGGTGGGCCTTTGCTCCAGCGCAACGCGCGGCTTGACCTTGTGCAGGCCTGATACGCCCAGCGCATCGTCGAACTGCGGGGCGTCATAGGCGAGGTTGTTGAAGTCGTGTTCAAACCACGGTTCTTCGATGAAGTCGTAGACCAGCCGTATGACCCGTTCCGGGGCTTGGGACAGCAGTTCGTAATCGATCAACAGAATCGAGTCGGCATGCTCGCCGTAATAGGCTTCCTTGAGCGATGCCCAGGCAAAGCCCACCAGACGATTGCGCTGCGCCAGCGTCTCGACCCGGCTGTAGACCGTATTGCGTTCCACGTCATCGTTGAACAGCTTGGTGTTTTCAAAAGGGTTGGCGCGGTACAAACGTTCGATACTGTCCATGACCCAGGCGACGTTACGCACGCAGGCAATCACTTTGCTTTGCGGGAACAGGTCCATGAGCGCGGGCAGGCGTGAACACCAGCCCCGGTTTGTATCGAACACCACGTCTTTATCGGCCTTGTCGGCGTAGTAGGACTCGAAAACCCCGCGCAACAAGCGACGACGCACATCGGTGTTGATCACCGAGGAGAATTCACTGCCAGCGCTGCACTGGCCAAGAATACTGGAGAAAAGAGAGCCAACCGGGCTGCTCATACCCGCATGAAAGCGCGGGTTTTGCAGGAGAATGGCTGATAGCAGGGTGGAGCCCGATCGTGGCAAACCTGCAATGAAGTGGAATTTTTGCATCCATGCGCCCCGGAAAAACAACTGTTTATACGAGTGTGTGAACTACGTAACAAAGTGCATTCATATGCCAGTAGTTCGACAGGAGCCAGCATGTCTTGAGGGATGGGAGCGTTAAAAAAACTGATGTGGCGTTCTCCCTCCCGGTTTTATTAGGGTTTTCCCGATGAAAGAATGATGAGTATCAGATGAACGGTAGTGAACTTTCCGACAATGACTGTTGAGTGTCACTGGATGTGCGACGGATAACGGTCATTTGCAAAAACATTTACACCCTGAAAACTGCGTCTACGCTTCTATCCTGCCACCTGTGGACCGTGCCCCGGTGGATCGAAGTTTTCCATGACATAGAAGAAGGATGAGGGTGTATGGAAGTTTTTATGGGTTCGATCATGACGTTTGGCTTTCCGTTTGCGCCTGCTGGCTGGATGCAATGCAATGGACAAACATTGAACATCAGTCAGTACAACGCCTTGTACGCACTATTGGGCGTCATTTATGGAGGGAATCCGTCGCAGAACTTCATGTTGCCCAATCTTCAAGGCCGGGTGCCGATAAATCAGGGGACCGGGGTCAACCTCACCAACCGGGTGATCGGCTCTGTATCGGGTGTTGAGAAGGTCACTGTGGCCATCGCCAACATGCCTGCACACGTGCACCAGATGAGCACGCTGACCGCAAACACCACTATCACATTGGCCAACCCGGCAGTGAGCGGGGCGACCATCGCGCCCACCACAGACAATGCGTTCATAGGCGCTTCCACTAGCGGACCGACCTCCGCCAATATCTTTTCGCCCAATGCAGGCACCGCACCTGTCGTGCAGAAGGGCGTCAGTACCGCCATCACCGGAACCATGCAGCCCGTCGGAGGCAGCCTGCCTATCGACAGCATGAACCCGTTCCTGGTGGTGAACTTCAGTATCGCCCTGCAGGGTCTTTTCCCTACCAGGGACTGATCTGACACGAGTCCAGGGACGGGCTCTTCCCACTCATTTCACTGGAGATGCGTTATGTTGCAAGACGTTACCGTTGAACACTTCCAGAGCCTGCTGGGTAATACCTGCCAGTTGCAAATGAGCGACGGCAGCCAGTTGCCTGTGAATGTCGCCTCAGTGGCCGAAAAACCACTGGCACGAGCCGCCCGGCAACAGCGTATGCCGTTCAACGTGTCACTTGAGTCACTTGAGCCCAGCGAGTTTGTCGATGGGGCCTGTGCTATCGAACTGCCGGAGCTGGGCCTGCTACAGAATGTGTTCGTCTCTCGTGTTCCCGCCATGGGCCGCGACGACAACCTGGCCTACTACTGCATAAGCTTCAACTGATCAAAAGGCAGCGGTCTGGCCTGGATACCAGATCAGTCTCGCCGCTGCCACATCCTGCTCTTCAACCTGAAACCCCAGCGCCAGATATTGCTGGCGAGCATGCGGGTTGTTGGCCCAGACCACTGTTGCCACCGGGCAGCGGATCTGTTCGGCGGCTTGCTGCACACCCTGCAAAACCTTGCGCCCGTAGCCCTTGCCGCGCGCTGCCGGAATGAACGCCAGATACAGCACGCGTATCTCGTTGTGGCCGAAATCGGTGACCAGCGCGCCGATGGGCGTGCCGAGCTTTTCAACCACGTAGCGCATGGCGTTGGGGAAGTTTTCTCCCTGTCCCAGATCCTGCACACGAAACTGCTGGGCGATAACGTCTTCAACCTGATCGCGTTCGCCGTCGATCAATTGCAGATCGGGACGCGCCGAGTGGTAGAGCATCTGCAGAAAGGCGCTGTCGGTTTCTCTCGATGGCCGCACCACCAGCCCATCGATATTGGTGAAAGGTTTTTTTGTCATGTCTGCTGTCCTCTGTCCATGTGTCAGCTTCAGAACCCGCTTTCTCTTACTCCCAGGGCGGCAAGCCTGCGCCAGGTTGCGCCCAACAGGGATTCACTGCGGCCATCCAGCACCGCTACGCCACGCAACGGCTGGGACGGTGCAGCGCTGTTGTCGACCAGTTTCAGGCGTACACCATACTGGCCCTGTACCGGTTCGGCGCGCTGATTTTCGTCACGCCGCACGGCAATCGGTCCGTGGTGATCGGAACTCAACGCCTCTTGATCCAGCCACGCCACGCCGTTGGCATCGACTTCCTGAAGCTCCACGAGCAGCGACTCACGCATCGGATCATCGGCAATAAAGCGTCCGCGATCACCAGGTGCGATACGCCACAGCGCGTTCTCGGCCACGTAACCGCGAATTCGCGTGCCTTCCTCGACAATCCTCAACAGCGGGTCTCTGGTTGAAACCCAGCGACCTTCGCTCAACTGGGGCAGCAGGTCGCGCACCTGCCCGGCCTTGGGAGCGCGTAACAGCAGACGTTCGCGTCGTGCAGCCAGGCCGCGATACTCGGCAACGGCTTCGGCCAGACGCTGTTCGAGAATCCCTGCATCGGCGGCGGTCTCGCTGCGGCCCGCCTGACGGCGCATCTGCAACTGCAACATGTTGATTTCACGGCGCACGATACTTTGCCGCGAGTCGATATCCGGAGATTCCAGTTCCATCAGCACGGCGCCTTGTTCGACCTTCTGGCCGTCGTGCACATTCACCTGCCTGACTCTGGCAGCGGCCGGGGCGTGAATGGCCGTCACGCTTTCGGCTTCCAGCATCACCGGCAACTCGACACTGCTGTGCCACGGCACGATGAGCAACAAAAGCAATGCCAGCAAGCCTGTCGCACTGAGCAGCACACGGGGTGCGTACGCCTGTTCGCGGTGTGACCACCAGTGGCGACATTCCTTGAAAATCGGCAGGAAAATGAACCAGCCCAGCTCCACCAGCATCAGGAAAATCCCCAGCAACTTGAAAAACAGATGGTAGACCGCCAGCGCGATACCGAAAAACAGTGCTGCACGCCACAACCAGGACAGATACCCCCACCACAGCAGACGACGCTGCATGGCCGCTGACCACGGCTCCGGTGCGGGAAGGCCGTAGCCGAACAGCGCCTCGCGCAGTCGCCAGCGACACAGGGCGAAAGCCCGGCCCTGAAGATTGTCGACTTCCCAAAAATCGCTGATCAGAAAGTAACCATCAAAGCGCATGAACGGGTTGAGGTTGACCACCACAGTGGTCAGCCACGTCGCGCTGGCGAGCATGAATGCTGCGGTGCGCGCCGGCCCGTCGGGCAGCAGTGACCAGGCCAGCAAGGCGATACAGGCCAGCAGCATTTCCGCCAGCACGCCGCCTGCGCCGATCAGCAGGCGGGCACGTCGATCGTTGACCCGCCAGGCATCGCTGACATCGGTATAGAACAACGGCAACAGGACCATGAACGCCACGCCCATGCTCTGCACTCGGCAGCCAGCACGCTTGGCCATGAAGGCATGGCCGAACTCATGGCAGAGTTTGGCGAAAAACAGCGCTATACCGAATGCCAGCGCGCCACCCAGGCTGAACAGGTGGGGAAAGGTGCCGATGAAGCGTTGCCAGTCCCGGGCTACCAGAAAAATTCCCAGCCCCAGCGTGAGTGGCAGCCCGTAGCGCAGCAGCCTTGAACCGTAGCGCGCCAGCCACGGCCAGGCCTTGTTGAGAAATGCGTCCGGACGCCAGAGCGGGATGCGAAAAAACAGGTATTGATGCAAGAGCATCTGCCACAGCCCATGACGTGCCGCCGATGCCTTGTAGGTGTAACTGGCGCGCTGTTCCGGGTCGCGCGCTGCGATCAGGTCATGGCCGCGTAAAAAACGCAGCAGTTCTTCAATCTCGGTGTTGCCCAACGGCAGGCCCGGCTCGCGATTGGCCGCTTGCAGCACCTGTGAAGCGTCACCCAGCGCCCAATGACGCAACAGGCGAATGGCCTGGCTGCCAAGCTTGAAATAGCGACCGCGCACCGGGTCGGCCAGGGTCCAGCGTGGCGAACCGTCAAGGGCCGGTGCGGCAGGTGTTAGCTGCAAGTCCGCACGCAGGTTGGGCAGGTTCATTACAGGCCTACACTTTGACGCAGGCCGGCAAGAGGACGACGCAGCAGGTACAGCGCCAGCGGAGCACGGTCGCCGAATACCTTGGCTGTGCCACGCAGCCCGATCCTGGGTGGCGGCGAATCGAGAAAGCTCGCATCCAGACGATACGCCAGTTGCCCGCCCGGCGTGGGCTGGGCCTCATAGGCTGCTCGCTCAAGGCGGGCGGCGTGCCGTTGCAGCGGGTCGCTGTCCAGAAACAATGCGATTTCGGCATCCGGTTGCAGGGCGATGGCGTCGCCAACTGCCAGCTCGATACGCAGTTCGGCCTGGGTCGGGTCGGCAATTTCCAGCAGTCGTTCGCCCGTCTGTACCGGCTTGCCAAGCCAGCGCTGGGCATCGGCAAATACCGCGATACCGTCGCGTTCGGCGCGTACTTCGCTGCGTTTAAGCAGTTCACGGGCATAATCGCGCTCGGCACGCTTCTGCTCGACGCGGGCCGCCAGCAGGTCGATTCGTGAACTGGATTCGGCATCGGCGAAAGAACGCTGCGAGTTGGCTTTCAGTTCCGCTTCGGCAACGCCCAGTGCCCGTTCGGCTACATCAGCCTGAGCCTTGAGGGTCGTGTTCTCGAAACGCAGCAGCAGGTCCCCGGTCTTGACGACCTGATTGGGCTTGACCAGAAACTCGGCCACCACGCCATCCAGCGGCGCAGCCACCACGCGTCCGCCCAGCGGTACGACTTCGGCGGGTGCCAGTACCGACTGACGCACCGGAATCAGCAGGCACAGCAGCGCCAGCATCACCAGCAAGGCCTGACGCTTGCGGTTGAAACGCAAGCGCCACGGTTTTCCGGGCTGCAAGGCGAGCCAGGCATGGCTGCAGGTATCGCCCAGTTGCGCCAGCAGGATTTGCTCTGCGGGTGTCCACGGCGTGTCGCGGGCCAGCCACAGGCCGCCAAACACCTCACCTTTACGGTCTTGGAGCGGCAGCCAGAAAACATGCGGTGCCGACAGGCTGTTCCAGTCATCGCGTACCGATGCACTGAGTGAATCCATGTGCACGACGCGCGCCGGTTTGACCTGCTCCAGTTTCAGCAACTGGCCGACGGCATGTTCGACAAAGGCCACGAACGGCGCATTGGGTTCGATGACGCTGACCCCCGTCACTGAGCGCACCTTGCCGGCGATCACCAGCGCTGCGTGGCGATAGCCGAACAACCCCTGGCTGTCGTTGACCAGGCTGTAGGCCAGTTGATCTATCGCAGGTGCGGCGCGGGTCAATCGTTCAAGGTCGAGAAACTGCGCGAAAACCCGTTCAACCGCGCCGGATGCGGGGGCGTTCACTTGAACTCCGCAAAATGTGCAGTACCGCTCATGCCTCCCAGCAGGCCCTCCGCTTTGGGCAGGCTGGCGATCAGCAGCAATGTCTGGCTGCCTTCATCGATACGCGCACCGAGGCGCTTGACGGTGGCGGTCAGTGGCTGACCGGTCTCGTCGGGCACGAAGCTGAAGGTTTGTCCGGGCTTGAGTCTGCTCATCCAGCGCGAGGGCACCAGCAGGTGAATTTCCAGCGTGCGGTTGTCGACGATTTCGAGCATCGGCGTACCGGCTGCGACACTCTCGTAACGCTTCACCTTGCGCTCGACGACTTGCCCGTCGTAGGGCGCAACCACGCTGCAGCGCTTGATCTGCACCTGATAGACGCCAGACTGCGCCTGGGTTTCGGAAAGCTTTGCTTCGGCACGTGCCACCTCGAAGCGGCCCACTGAGTTGAGCGCGGCCAGTTGCCGGTTGTGCGCCAGTTCCTCGCTGGCACCACGGCTGGCTGCCTGTGCGGCATTGAGCTGAGCCTGATAGGCCGAACAGTCGAAGCGGGCGAGGGTATCGCCCTTGTTGAACGACTCGCCTTCCTGGAAAGGCAGGTCAGTAATACGGCCGGACAGCTCGCTGGCGAGGACCGCCTGATTGGTTGCTCGCAATACGCCCCGGGCCTCGCTGGACGAGGCGGGTGTACTGGCTGCTGCGTTGTCCTCGATCAGCCCGGCATCGGTCGGCGTTTGCGCCTGAGCCAGTCCCGCCACACTTAGCATCCCTAAAAGTACAGCTGGCAAACACCGCATGCAGCGAACTCCTTCAAAAAAGACATGATCGGCAGCTCCTGTGCCGATCATGCCGTATTACCCGACGCGGCTTGCCGGTGATCGAAGAAAGACTTCGAGCTCTCCAAGCGGTAGCGGCTTGCTGATCAGGTAACCCTGGATTTGATCGCAATGGTTTTCACGCAGAAACGCCAGTTGCTCGGGTGTTTCCACACCTTCGGCGATAACCTTCAGGTCGAGGCTGTGAGCCAGTTCAATGATGGCTCTGGCAATGGCCGCGTCCTGTGGGTTGCTGGTCACTTCGCGAATGAATGCGATATCGATTTTAAGCTTGTCGATAGGGAATCGGCGCAAGTAAGCCAGACTTGAATAGCCGGTGCCGAAATCGTCGATGGAAATACTCACGCCATTGGCGCGTAGCGCACCCAGGGTAGCGATGGTGTGAGAGGTGTTTTCCATCAACGAGCTTTCCGTCAGTTCGACCTCCAGCCACTGCGGCGCAACCTTGTGTTTCTCAAGTGCCTGACGAATGTCGGCCACCAGACTGCTGCTGGAAATCTGCTGCCCGGAGATGTTGACTGCCACCTGAAAAGAGCCCAGCCCGGAACGTTGCCAGCGCGCAATCTGGGCGCAAACGCTGTCGACGACCCAGTTGCCGACTTCACCGATCAACCCCAGACTTTCCAGCACCGGAACGAATACGGCGGGCGAAATGCCTGACTGGCCAGGGCGCGGCCAGCGCAGCAAGGCTTCAAGCCCGCATACCCGGTTGTCAGTCAGGTTGAGTTTAGGCTGGTAGACAATCTCGAACGCCTGTTTTTGCACGGCGTCACGCAAGGCCGCTTCGAGGTCCAGGCGTGCCGAGACGTCAGCGTTCATCTGCGGCGTATAGAACCGGTAGTTGTCCGGGCCGATTTTTCGGGCGCTGTTCATGGCGGTGTAGGCGTGTCTGATCAGCTCGCGTGAGTCTTGGCCGTCCTCCGGGTACAGCGCAATACCGATGCTGGCGGTCATGACCAGGCTCTGGCCTTCTATATGGAAGGGCGCTCGCAATGCGTTGCGGATGCGCTCGAGCGTTTGCCGGGTATCCGCCTGGCCGGGACGAAGCATCAGAATCAGGGCGAACTGATCGCCGTCCACGCGGCCAAGGGTGTCGCTGGCATTCAGGCAGTTCGACAGTCGGCGGCTGACCTCCAGCAGCACCTCATCGCCCAGCACATGCCCCCAGGTTTCGTTGATATTCTTGAAACCGTCGATATTGACCGTCAGGGCCGCCAGCTTCCAGCGACTGATGGCCGCCTGGGTCATGCCCATTTGCAGGCTGGTAAAAAACAGGTCCCGGTTGGGCAGGCCGGTGAGTGTGTCGTAGTGGGCCATGGTCAGCAGGCGCTGATCGCTTTCCTTGCGCCGGGTGATGTCGCGGACGATGCCGACGATGACCCAGTCCTCGCCGGTACGGTAGGCCTGGCGATGGATTTCGACCTCGACATCGCGTCCGCTCTTGTCGCGAATCTGGGTTTCCAGTGGTTCGCTGGGACCTTTGCCGGCGATGATCTGGTCGTACACGACCTCAAGCTGCTCCATGGACGTTTCGCCCAGTTCGGCAGGCGTCTTGTGTGAAAGCTCCTCGGCGGTGTAGCCGAGCAATTGACAGGCGCGGCGGTTGAATTCGATCAGGCTCATGGTGTTGCGGTTGATCAGGAAAATCGCGTCTTCGGAAGCGTCCATCACCGTGCGAAAGCGCTCTAGATCAATGGTGCGCTGCTGCAATTGGTCTTCGAGGATCAGGCTGTGGCTTTTCAGGTAGTCGCCAAACGCCTTGAGGCGCAGCAGGTTACGCACACGCAGCCACAGTTCGGCGCTGTCCACTGGCTTGTTGAGGTATTCCTCGGCCCCGGCTTCCAGCCCTGACAAACGCGCACTCTGCTCGTCGAGTGCCGAGAGCATGATGATCGGTATATTGGCGGTGCCCTTTTCGGCCTTGAGCTGGGTGGCGACTTCATAGCCGTCCATGCCCGGCATCATGATATCGAGCAGGATCAGGTCGGGTGCCTGTTGTTTGACCATGGCCAGCGCCAGCTCGCCTGATTCCGCCGTCAGTGTCCGATAACCCTGGTTCTGCAAGAGCACCTCCAGCAGGTCCCGGACATGGACGTCGTCATCGATAATCAGGATGGTCGCGGCGCTCTGGGTCATATCGAATGCTCAGGTAATGGACTGTTGAGGCAGATTTTTTTCCAGCAGGGTGTCGATGACCCGGTACAGCTCCTTGTAGCGCAACGGCTTGATGACATAAGCGTTGCAGCCCGCCAGACGGATCTTTTCCTTGTCTTCCTTCATGGCCATTGCGGTCAAGGCGACCACCGGGATCGCGGCTGTGCCGGCGTCTTTCTTCAATAGCGACGTGGCGGTAAGGCCGTCCATTTCCGGCAGATGGATGTCCATCAGGATCAGGTCGGGCTGGCGCTCGCGAGCCAGTTTCAGGCCGCTTTCGGCATCGACTGCCGACAGTACGCTGTGACCGGCGCTGGTCAGTAACAGCTCCGCCAGGCGCATATTCGCCGCATTGTCTTCAATGATCAGGATCTGGGCCATCGTGCCTCCTCGAATTCAGGCGGGCGGATCGGCAGCCAGACCACAAAGCGTGCACCGAGGTCCTTGACGCTTGCGACCGCAACGCAGCCGCCATGCAGTTCGGTCAGCTGCTTGACCATCGCCAGACCCAGCCCGGTGCCCTCGAATTTACGTGCCAGACCACTGTCGATCTGACTGAAGGCTTTGAACAGCTTGTTCATATCGCTTTGGGCGATACCGATTCCTGTGTCGCTGACGCTCAGTTCCAGAAACTGTTCGTAGTCACTGGACGGCAATGGAAAGGTGTGTGCTGGCCAGTCACCCTCGATGACGCCTGCCTGAGCAAATGACACTTGGCGCACCGCCAGGGTCACCCAGCCGCCGGGTTCGCTGAATTTCACTGCGTTGGCCAGCAAGTTGTAGACAATCTGCTTGGTCTTGCGCCGATCCAGCTCAAGCAGGCCGAAGTCGGCATCTGTTTCCAGTTTCAACTGAATGCGTTGCAGGGCGGCTTGCTCGCGAACGATCAACAGACTGTTGCTCAGCAATTCGTCCAGATCGACCGGTTCAAGCTCCAGGGTCATCATTCCGGCTTCGACCTTGGACAGGTCGAGAATGTCATTAATCAGCGAGAGCAGATGCTGGCCGCTGTTGAAGATATCGCCGATGTACCGTCGCTGGGCATCGGTCATGTCGCCGACCATACCGTCCTTGAGCGCCTCGGAAAAACCGATGACGGCGTTCAGCGGTGTGCGCAACTCGTGGGACATGGTGGCAAGGAACTCGGACTTCATATGGCTGGCGTGTTCCAGCTCGACGTTTTTTTCTTCCAGCGTGCGTTCGAAGCGCTTGCGCTCGGTCACGTCCCGGGCGGCAGCGAAGACACCCTTGAGCTTGCGATCCCGGTCATGAAAAGTCGCAGCGTTGTAGGACACCACGGTTTCGGTGCCGTCGTAGGCACGCACGGTGAGTTCGTAGTCGCTGACCTTATGTTCGCTGAGCACGCGTTTGATCGCGGCATCGGCACTCGCCGGGTCTGTGAAGAAGTTTTTGCAGGGCGCGCCGATCAACTCATCACGGGTACGCCCGGTCAGCGCCATCATCTGCTTGTTGACGTCGGAAATGATGCCTTGCGGGTCGGTCATCATCAGCGCGTCGATGTTCGATTCGATCAGCGAGCGGGTGTAGAACTGCTGGTCACGCAACCGCTGATCCAGTAGAGCCTGGGCTTCCTCTTCCTGCTTGCGCGCGGTGTTGTCGGTGCCGATCAGCAGATAACCAATGATGGTTTCGGCGCTGTCTCGCAGTGAAGTGACCGACACCATGGCCGACAGGCGGCTGCCGTCCTTGCGGATGTAGGTCAATTCGTAGATGTCTTCGATGCCACGCGAAGCCTTGAATACCAGTGCCTCAAAGCCCGGCGTGATGGGCGTGTTCAGTTCATGGCTGAGCGCTGCCGCGCGGATGATCAGCTCGGCGGGGTCGGAGATATCTGCCGGCGTGATTTTGTCGACCACATCTTCAGAGTGGTAACCGAGCATGCGTTCGGCACCCACGTTGAATATCTGGATGACGCCGTGTTCGTCGGTCGCGATGCTGGAGAAGTAGGCGCTGTTGAAAATCGCGTCCTGCAGCGCGCCGGTTTTGAGCAGGATTTTCTGACGGCGAGATTCGACGATTTTTTCAGCACGAGACTGAGGATCGGCAAGCGGGCGGTCTGCTGGCGGGGTTGACATATCACTTCCCGGTACTACCTGACCTTTCTGCCATTACGGCCGTAATCACACTTACGGACATCCACTCAAATGGATGATAAGAGGTTTGTGGACCATACCAGATCAGTATCGGCAGCTTGGTTATTAAATGAATCTTTTCGGAATATATTTTCGATAAATGGCGTCAATAGATTAGCGCTTGCCCGATATTCCATATTTTCGCAGCCGATGAGCGATGGCGGTGTGCGAAGTATGCAGGCGCGCGGCCAACTGACGGGTAGATGGGTAGTCTGCGTAAAGTTTTTCCAGCAGATTTCTTTCAAATGCCTCGACGGCATGTTCGAGGCTGTCCACGGGGCTGTCGTGCGGATGCGCAACTGCAGTGCCTGCGATATCCAGATCGCCTATATCCACTTGAGTGTGTTCGCAGATGGCGGCAGCACGGAAAATCACGTTCTGCAATTGACGAACATTGCCCGGCCAGCGATTGCCCAGCAGAGCAGGGTAGGTGCCGTGCGCAAGCCTGCACACTGGACGCTGAATCTGCGCGCAGGCCTGTTCCATGAAGTAGCGGGCCAGCAGCAGAATGTCCTGCCCGCGTTCGCGCAGCGGCGGTACCTCGAGATTGAGGACGTTGAGGCGGTAGAAAAGGTCTTCACGGAAAGTGCCTTCGCTGACCATTTTTTCCAGGTCGCGGTGGGTAGCGCTGAGGATACGCACATTGACCCTGACCTCCCGGTCTCCACCGACACGCCGGAAGCTGCCATCGTTGAGAAAGCGCAGCAGTTTGGCTTGCAGATAAGGCGACATTTCGCCGATTTCATCAAGAAACACGGTGCCCTGATTGGCCAATTCCATCAGCCCCGGCTTGCCACCGCGCTGGGCGCCGGTGAAGGCGCCCGGGGCATAACCGAACAGTTCGCTTTCAGCCAGGTTTTCCGGCAGCGCCGCGCAGTTCAGCGCCAGGAATGGCTCGCCGTGACGCGCGCTGCTGGCGTGGCAAGCCCGCGCTACCAGTTCTTTACCGGTGCCGGTCTCACCTTGAATCAGCAACGGTGCATCCAGCGCCGCCACACGTTGCGCGCGCGCCTTGAGGGTGCGGATTGCGGCTGACTCGCCGAGCAGCGCATCGAAACCTTCGGCGTGATCGTGATGCAGCGCCGACAGGCGCTCACCGATACGGCTGGGCAGGTACAGGGTAATCAGCGCACCCGCCTCGGTGATCGGGGTGGCATCCAGCAACAGCGCTTCACCGTTGAGGGTGATTTCGCGCAGTGGTAGTCGAAAACTGTTTTCCAGCAATGCTGCTTGCAGACCGGGGTCGGCGAACAGTTCAGCAATGGGTTCGCCCGCAGGTTCCCGCCCGATCAGTGCGATCAACGCGGGATTGGCCAGCAGCACATGCCCGGCGCTGTCCAGTGCCAGTACTGGGTCGGTCATGGCGGCGAGCAGCGCGTCCAGTTGCAGATGGCGGCGCTGACCCGGCAGGATGTCGACCACAGTGATTGCTTCTACCCCACGAACCCGAAACAGCGCGTCCTTGAGCTCTTCGAGCATCTGGTGGCTGAGGGTGGGCGCGTCGATGTAGACGTTGGGCGGTACCATCTCCACGGCATCCAGGTTCAGATTGCGCCCACCCAGGATCGCCAGCACTTCCTGGGTGATACCGACGCGGTCGATGAAGCTGACATGGATGCGCATGAGGCGTTTACGGTTCGCGAATGAGAAGGCGGCAAGTATGCCTTGTAGCGGCAGGTTTGGTGAAATCCGGCGGTGGGCATGGGCACGATAGTGTTCTGCCGCACACCTATCGTTCCGCACGCTCCAGCGTGGGAATGCCCTTCTTGACGCTCTGCGTCATGGATTTACGCTACGCCGCTTATTCAGGAGAGGACGCAGAGCGTCCGGAACGTCATACCCACGCGGAGCATGGGCACGATGGTGTTCTGCGGAGCGTCGTTCCTCACGCTACCGCACGCTGGTATTCTGCCGCACACCTATCGTTCCGCACGCTCCAGCGTGGGAATGCCCTTCTTGACGCTCTGCGTCATCGATTTACGCTATGCCGCTTATTCAGGAGAGGACGCAGAGCGTCC